>JABMQM010000519.1 GCA_013203195.1 Desulfobacteraceae bacterium
ACCAAGAAAGAGATGCCGGCCAACTCCTGGGAGATAGATGCCGCCGAACACGAAGGGGTTACTATGCAGTACCTGGCGGCTCCGTTAGAAATCCTGGGTGAAAACGGTAAAGTTACGGGAATGAAGTGCATCAAGATGGAGCTTGGTGAACCGGATGCATCCGGCCGCAGGCGGCCGGTGCCTATGGAGGGCTCTGAATATGTCATCGATGCTGAAACCATTGTGCCCGCCATCAGTCAGAGTGCTGATTTGAGCTTTCTTCCCAAAGAGCACGGTCTTGAACTTTCACGCTGGCAGACATTTGAGATTGATGAACAAACCGGCATGACCAATGTGCCGGGGGTATTTGCCGGCGGTGACGTGGTGACCGGACCCGGTATCGCCATTGAAGCGATTGCCGGCGGCAAAAAGGCGGCAGCAGGGATTCACGAATATTTGAGGAACAAATAAATGATCTACGAAAAAGAAAAACGCTATATCATACCATTTGCTGATGTACCGGCTGAACGGGCGGAAATGCCCGAGATCTCGGTTGATGAACGCAGGGAAAATTTTACGGAAGTTGAAACCGGTTTCCCCGAAGAGATGGCAATTAAAGAAGCCAAGCGTTGCCTGGCCTGCCGCAGGTGTCTGGGCTGCGCCCTGTGCTGGGCGGAGTGTGAGCCGGAGGCCATTGACTTTGACATCCCCGATGAAGAACTGGAATTGGAATTTGACGAGGTCATTATTACCAGTGGACAGGACAACGCCTTCCACCCCTTCAATTCCGATCTGGGCTACGGGAATTACCCGGATGTCATCACCGACCTGCAATTTGAGCGCATGCTCTCTCCGACCGGTCCCACCAAAGGGTTGGTCCTTTCACCGCGCGATGGTGAAATTCCCGCCCGGCTTGCCATTGTTCAAGGGCACCTGGAAGACGATGAAGACCACCTGCTTTCCAGTTTGATTCTGGGAGTGAACGAAGCGATCCTGGCCCTTGACAGAACCAAAGATTTAGAAGTGGCTCTGATTTCTCCTATCTGCCAACCCTTTCAAGAAAAGTTCCTGCCCGAGGCCGAGAAGATTGCTGGTCTTAAGCTTATCGCCGGAGCGGCACAATCCGTACAAAAAGGCGAGGACGGACAACCCCTGACCCTTACGTACACGGAAAACAATGAACAGAAGCAGGCAAGCTTTGACCTGATTGTTATTCTGACGAAACCGAAAATTTCACCTGAGCTGGTGTCGCTGAGCAAGAAACTGGAGCAAGACATCATCTAATTTGCAAATTAAAGTCAGAATCTTAGTGTACTCTTTTTGACTGGTCAGACCAGTACCTCTCTTTGATAGACCGCTTCCTAATTTTACCTGATCCCGCCTTAGGTAAGCTATCCCAGAAATCAACTGTTTTGGAGGCCTTGAAGGAAGCTATCTGTTTTTTGACAAAAGATATTAATTCTTCGGCTGAAGCCTGTTTTTCCGGATGGCTAACCACAACCGCTTTTACGGCTTCACCCCATGTATCATCGGGCACCCCAATCACGGCACATTCCAGCCGGATGCTCATATAGGGCATATTCCACTTCTGTTGAGTATAAGTTTTCGCCCCCGGATATAATCACATCCTTTTTTCGATCTACAATATTTATATAACCTTCATGATCGATCACTGCCAGGTCTCCGGTCTTAAACCACTATTCTCCAGGACAACTCGGTCTTCCCGGATATGACGGTTGAGGAAAACATGTTGATGGGCGGTTTTCTCAAAGACAAACCCAGCCAGGCACGGGAGGCCGCTGAAAAGGTGCTCGAAAAGTACCCCCGGCTGGGTCAGCGGCGCAAGCAGAAGGCCGGTGTTCTCTCCGGCGGCGAGCGGCGCCTGTTGGAGATCTCCCGGGCCCTGATCATGGAGCCGGAGGTTCTACTGGTAGACGAACCCTCCATTGGACTCGAGCCGCGTTTTATCCAGATGGTCTTCGAGATTCTGTACGATCTCCAGAATACGGAAGGCAAAACCATCGTCATGGTCGAGCAGAACGCCAAGAAGGGCCTGGAGTTTGCCGACATTGGCTACGTGCTGGTCTCGGGACGGCTGGCCATGGCCGGAACCGGCGACGAACTCCTTGAAGACCCGGAAGTCGGCCGCCTGTTCCTGGGCGGATGAAAGCAACATTTGCAATCATTAAATTAATGTGATAACCCGAATTAATCGAAACGACCGTGCAACAAAAGCCGATAAAATTGTTCAATCCAAAACCACCATCAATGGAAATTTGCCATATATTGTGGCTGCCCAGTATATAGATCACAACGTTAATTTTCTGTAGCTTTTCCGGCTTATATGACAGTTTTTGATAGATAAGCCTGATTGGCAGATGCCCGACAAAGCCAACAATATTTATATTTATTAATAAGTTATTTAAACAAAAGTATTGTTTAAATTTTGATTTAGTTGTCAAAAAGTGTCAATTTCCATTTTTCACTTAGGTCACCTAATACATGTTATAAGTCTGATGATTCGATAAAACTATGAAGAAGAATGCAAAAATTAAAACTGCTGTATTCATTTGTTTCTTCATTCTATTATCTGTTTACCTGTACCCTTATATTTCTCAATTATCTTTTAAGGAGAGCATTATTATTATTTCCGGCCTTTGCTGGCTCTTTGGAATGAACTATATCATTTTCAAATCATGCCAAAGGAGAGAACTGAAATGGGATTTTCTGAATCCTGCCATTTTATTCAAATTGCAAGCTATTGATTGGGTTATAATGGTTCTTTTAACATCAGGTCTTTTTTACATTATTCATCTTGCGTTTAATCTCACAACCGCAAAGCCATTCTAATCAACATGATGAGCTGTATAAACTTATAACAATTCATTTGAGAAGGATTGGGCAAAAAGCGCGCCCAACCTCTCAATTCAGACGTTGTGCAACTCAATAAATCAATATGATATTCGAGAAGAGGCTAATGCTGAAGGGGTATTAAAGGTATATTTGTTCGTACTTTCGCAGAATGATACAACTAATTAAAAGGGGAAGAACTAATGTTTGAGATATTTTCGCAAACAGATAACAAAACAATATTTGCTTTACCGGACAGCACAATACTTGAAGCTACACACCAAGCCAAAATCAATCACATGCATGTTTGTGGTGGCAATGCCCGATGTTCAACCTGTCGGGTCTATATCATGGACGGATTGAGCAATTGCCTGCGCAGAAATGAAAAAGAAGAGCAGATAGCAGAGAAGCTGGGATTCCCCGGGAATATTAGATTAGCCTGCCAAACCAAAATTGGTGGGAACATTTCTATTCGGCGTCCGGTCGTTGATGACTTGGATATAAAAATCGTCTTAAAGCAACTTGGGGATACGCCTGGTACAAAACTTGGACAAGAGAAAGATCTGGCGATTCTCTTTACCGATATCGTAAACTACTCCCAATTTGCAGAGGCTTTTCCTGCATATGATGTCGTACATGTTCTAAATCGTTACTATCAAACGATGAACGAGATTATTATGCAACACAAGGGTGTTATAAGCGATGTCGCGGGAGACAGTATCTTGGTGTTGTTCGGGGCAATAGAAGATAGCACAAGCACTGTATTGGATGCCATCAATACAGTTAGAGCCATGCAGACGGTTTTGATACAGTTTAACGCTTATCTCAATCAAATGTATGATAGGTCTTTTGGAATCAGAGCAGGTATTAGCTTTGGAAAAGTCATTGTCGGCAATTTTGATACGGGCATGATGAGCAAAATATCCGCTATCGGAGACTTAGTTAATTTGGCAAGTCGGATAGAAGGTGCTAATAAGAATTTCGGCACACAACTGCTTATATCCCAATCGGCCTATGAGGAAATAAAAGGGGTGGTGAAAACCCATAAAATGTATCGCGCCAGACTAAAAGGAAAGTCCGGAGAATATTTTCTCTATGATGTTAAAATCTGAATTAGAAGAAATGAGCTATATGCACAACCATGTGCTGGACGCTGACTGGGGTTACGCTGGCGCTTCACCCCAGTCAGGTCAGCACCACGTTATGGAAATGTTGGCGAAATGTAGATTTAATGCTGCATGTACTTTTTTAGGTTTCGATAGAAATTTTCATGAGAACCAAACGTGTATAAATAGAGCGTAAGATTAATCACTTCGTAAGCCAGCAAAATTTGTTGTTTATTAGATTTAAATTTATAAACTTGGATGCCCTGTAAATCTCCCACTTTCATCTCACCAATGGTAGGGTCATTACAAATAGATTTCAGAGCGTTATCCAAATCTATTATTTGTTTTTTATGTAGTTTCTTTTTTTGCTTGGCAAAAATCGGTGCTTGGATTATCTCTTTAATATCGGTCATTCACCCTCTCCAAATATATATGGGGTTCCTTGACCGGCTTTTATTTGTTCTCGACCTATAAGAACATCTTGAATAAACGGTAACGGAAGATCCGGATTCTCTTCGATCATTTGCCCTATTTTTGCCCAATATTCAATTTGACCAGCAATTGATCTTTTAAATATTTTTGACTTGATCTTTGCTTTCTCAAACAGATCATCAGAAACCTTAACTGCTGTAGCCATATTACCTCCTAAGAGTGGATTTATGGTTGCATACTAACACTTAAGGTTGTTTTATGCAACCATTTTTAATAAAATACAGCTTTTCATTTTTCATTATATTATAGGGATCATCTCCAAAAGAGTTGGAGTTATCCTAGGGTTCAAGGGGCCAAAGATTCAAGGGTTCGAGTGAAATACTTTAAAAT
>JABMQM010000520.1 GCA_013203195.1 Desulfobacteraceae bacterium
ACGTTATATCTAATTGAGAGGAGGTTGTATAATGGCGACTCAAATGATGGTGAGAATCGATCCTGATCTCAAAGCCAAAGTCAGCAATTTTGCTAAGATAGAAGGGAAAAGTGTCAGCGAAGTCGTCAGGGAATTGCTCGAAGAATATGTCAAAACCCGGGATATCGATTCTTATATCGATAATCTATGGGAGCGCATCGGAGGTAAACTCGCGTCAAGTGGGGTTGGCCTCAAGGATATTGAACGCGTTATTCGCGATGTGAGGACCAAACATTGATCAGGGTGGTGGTCGATACAAATGTTTTCATATCTTCCTTCTTTGGTGGTAACCCTCGAAAGATTATTGACTTGTGGAAATCCGGCCAAATCACATTATGCCTTTCGCGGCCGGTAATTGACGAATATATAGATGTCCTCGTACGTATGGGGCTACAGAATGAGCGTGAGTTGGAAGAATTGTTGAGTCTTTTTGCACAGGGCTTTCATGTCTTATTCACCGCTAAAACTCCGAATTTGAACGTTGTTGAAAAAGACCCCGATGATAACAACTTTATTGAGTGTGCCGTGGCGTTGAATTCAAAATTTATTATTTCGGGGGACAAAGCTTTAAGAGAAATAGCGGATTATATGGGCATTAAGATACAGAGCCCAAAACAATTTCTTGATGAATACTCAAGGCTGAATCAATAACCTCTCATTGCACTATGACTGGGGGCTACTGTTGACCCATGACAGGGAAAAAAGCTTACAACAAGAGACTTTGCTTGATACAAAGAGCATCAAGGCTTAAAGGATGTGACAGAAAAACCAGTTAGTGTCCATCCATAATTAAGGAGCAGAATATGTTCAAAGTAATGATACATCCAGCCGACTATGATACTGTCCGGCCGGCCGTGGACCGTGCCTTCGAACTGTTTCCCATCCAAATAGCCGGCAAGAAGGTTTTGATAAAACCGAATGTCCTGCGTTCATCAAAGGCCGCAGAAGGTATTGTTACTCACCCGGCCGTATTGCGCGCGGTGGTGGAAAAAGTGGAGCAAATGAATGCGGCCTCAATTGTCGTTGGCGACAATCCCGGACTTTTCGATTACGGGGCCAACGAGAAAAGTTTTAAAGAGACCGGCCTGATGGATGCCGCCAAAGGGTATTATCAAAATATCGGCAACGAATCGCAAACGGTTGCCTTTAATCCGGCATTCATGCCCACGGTAAGCCTCTCTAAGGCCGTATTCGAAGCAGATATCATCATCAGCCTGCCCAAATTCAAAACTCACGGTTTAACGGTCATCACCGGAGCTATAAAAAACAGCTACGGCTTCTTGCCCGGTGCACAGAAAGCCAGGCTGCACAAGATCGCCGGCACCCCGCAGCGATTCCACGAAATGGTGGTGGATGTGTTTCGGCTCCGAGTACCGGAGCTTTTCATCGTCGACGCTGTGGTCGGCATGGAGGGCAACGGTCCGGCCTCACCCGATCTCAGAGACATCGGTCTGATTTTAGCCTCCGATAATGCCGTGGCCATGGATGCGGTCATCGCCGCAATGATGGGGTTGGAACCGAACCGTCTGCGCTTCCTTCAGAAAGCCAAGGAAATAGGGCTGGGTGAGTGCGATCTTGATAAAATAGAAGTCATCGGCGCATTGAAAAAACTGCCTGATTTTAAAATTCCTCCCTTGGGCGGCGAAGCCATCATGGAAAACGACGCCATCCAGGAAATGCTTCACAACAAAACGCTGCCGCGACCTTATGCGGACCCGGACCTTTGCACCGCCTGCGGAGCATGCATCGAGCAGTGTCCGGTGACGGCCTTGTCCATGAACGGCGACATCCCTGAAGTGGACGCCGACACCTGCATTATCTGTTTCTGCTGCCAGGAAATCTGTCCGGAAAAGGCGATTGCATTGCAATAACTAAGCTGAGTACTCGCCGCTGAAAAATTTTTCGTAGCGTTCAGGGGTGAAACCGGGCCTGATAAAATGTCGTTTATTGTATATGTTGTCGTCATTTTTCGTCAAAAAACGACGGCAATGGTGCAAGGGGCTTCGCGCTGTCGCAGCGCTTGAAGGACTTCAACGCCGCATCGTCGTTTATCCTCGTGGACCGGCAATGAGAACCAAGGATGGCATCGATGTCTTACCCTTGCAACAGTTTGCCGACCAGCTGGCTGCCGATGCCTTATGAAAAGACAGATAATAACGTAGTTTATGGATCATGAAAAAATCTTCAAAGAACAGATTGACACCCCGGCAGGAGGCATTCTTTTCCGGCAACAGCCTTTTCGATAAAATTGCAAGGGCTGTCTGCCGCGCCGGAACGCTTCCGAGAAAAGAGCTCTATGAAGCATGGGAAATGGCAAAAAGGGTCCGGCGAAGATACAGGGGCGGCAGGATTATAGATCTTGCCTGCGGTCATGGCCTTTTGGCGCATATCATGCTCATCCTTGATGACAG
>JABMQM010000521.1 GCA_013203195.1 Desulfobacteraceae bacterium
CCATTTTCTTATTCAGGGATCGTAACAGGGGCCGCGTTTTGTAATCGAGAGGCTGAACTCGCAGACCTGACCCGTCGTATTTTTGATTCACAAAATATTTTACTGTACGCTCATCGTCGCACTGGTAAATCTTCTCTGATCCATAATCTCATCACCAGCCAAGAATTTAAATCACAGGTTCAAAGATACAAAAAAAAACACGGGATTGGGATGAAAGCGGCCGTTATCGACCTTTATGGTACTTTAAGCGAAAGCGACTTTATTGCGGCATCATTTCAAGGTATTTCAAAGTTCGAAAAAAATATTGATAAACTCATGAGTCTGATTCAAGGAATCCGCTTTATCGTGGGACCAGACCCTGTTTCCGGCCTGCCGACAATTACACCGAATTTCACTCTTAAAGAAGCACCAAAATACCTGGAGCATGTGATGCAAATTTGTGAATCCTATTCACAGAAAAACAAACTTTTAATTGTATTCGACGAATTCCAGGAAGTGGGCAAATACGCGGAGCAGGGATTTGAAAAGCGCCTGCGGAAAGAAATTCAGAAACATTCGAATATCAGCTACCTTTTTTGCGGCAGCAGGCATCACATGCTGGAAATGATGTTTAATTCGCCGGATCGTGCCTTTTACAAGCTGGCCCGAAGCTTTCGTTTAAAGCATATTGCTTTAAGCCATTATAAAGCATGGGCTATAGACCTGTTTGAGCAAGGAGGCAAGATATTACCAATCAAGGTGATTGAGTCTATCGTAAAAAGATGTGAACAGCATCCCGCCTACATCCAGCAGTTTTTATCAGAGCTTTGGTATGTAAATAAGATCAGTCTTGCTGTAGTTGATGAGGTCGAGGAATCCCTTTTGCGCGAAAATCAACCAACGTTTATCAAGGAGTGGGATACGCTGACGGTTAACCAGAGAAAAACTCTTAAACTTATTGTTACAACAGATGGTAAAGGTATGTTTACAACCGAAAATTTGCAGTCTGTGGGGTTCAGCTCTCCCGGTATGCTGACCCGCACACTGAAATCTCTGGTGGAAAAAGACATCATACGCAAAAATGATGCCTATAAATTGCAAGACCCGATTTTCAAAAAGTGGTTAATGCTACTTTCTTCTAAATTCAGAGCGGTATAGCTGTATTGATGCAGGTTTTAGGTTACATAGAATCGGCCTTGCCAGCCGGAATTTCCGAACCGGTCTCTGCCAGGGTCTTTTCCGGTAAGGGGGGCGGGAAATCAAACTCTGCCAGCGTAGACTTTCCCAATTGGCTTTTCAACCACTCCAGGGCGAGAATTCCTCTGCGCTCCTCACTGTTGAGAACGCCGGCATAGCCTCCGTCGGCGATAATGCGGGCATAGTCTTGTGGGGACATGCCCTTGTGTTTCTTGGCGATGCGCTCGAAGTTTATGGAATATTTCCTGATTTTGGTTTTGATTTCTGCTTCGGGAAGTAGGCTGATATAATCCAGCTGCCGTGCCAAGGCGTCTGCGTCGGGCAAGGAGTCGGATTCTATAACCGCTTTGAGTCCCTCGATAAAACGCAAACTACCCTCATAAATGTGGCTGCTTTTAACCATGTTTATGTCGGCCCAGCCGGCCTTGAGCCACTTGAAGAGCATTATCGTGGTTTGGGGTTTGGCAGAATCTGTCTCGTATAAGATCTTTACCGATGCTGAGTCATATATATACGTGTTCAACATACCTATCAGCCTGATTCCCAGGCCTTGGATACCGGAGTAAAAATAGTTCCAGTTCTTTTCGTCGATAATGACCGCCTTTTTGCCTGCCTCGGATGGGTTCGGCATTTTGGATGCCGAAATCATCACTTTTTTTCCATTGTGCTTCATGAGAATAATCAGGCGGTTGAGGTCGTAACGATAGTATGATCCGGAGAAGGAGTCCGGTGTGTTCACCTCAAACTCCTTGCCCCACAGGAGCAGCGGCTTATTCAGGGTTGACAATTTATTCCAGAGTTCAACTTTATTGGCAACAATATCGCTTTCCGGGTACCAGCCGCTCAGGCGCAGAACGTTCGGAGAAATCAAAAAGGTTGGTATGCGATGATTGTATTCGTAGCGTAGTATGCGCTCCAGCGGTGCTTTGATCTGCGCCCGCAGGCAGGCGCCGTTGCCGCTTTCCCGAGTTGAGGGTTTGAGTTGCTCGGTGTCATCGCCGCTTTGGACTACAAAATCGAGCAAAGGCAAGATTTTTGCCTGGTCTAATGTGGAGCCTTTTTTTTGTATAAGTTCCAGCAAGTAGCTCAGTCCGGTCTCTATCTCTTCGGGCAGGGAACCGTTACCCTGCTTTTGCTGGTTGTTGATTTGTTGCGCCTGGATTAACTGAGGCCCGACCAGTCCGGTAAAAAGGGCCAGGGCACATATCCATGCTGTAAAATTTATTTTAAATTTTGCCATAAGACGGCCAACTCTCTTAGTTAGGATTTATTAAAATAAACGTAATAGTTTAGCCACCAAGACACCAAG
>JABMQM010000522.1 GCA_013203195.1 Desulfobacteraceae bacterium
CTTCCACAATGGAAGGATTAAAAATTGCTGCTGATTCAATGGAATATTCCATGGTAAAATAGGAGCCTATGAGCAACATCCTCTCAGTTGAGATATCTCCAGGATCAAAACTTAGCTCCTGTTTAAGGATCGTCTTTACTTGATCATAGTGATTTTGGAATATGGTGCTTATTTTCCTATGCCTTTCAGAAAAATCTTCAAAGACATGGTTGAGGATAGAGCGTATCTTATCTTCCGAGAGTTGAATTACCTTATCCACGATACTTCTTGCCCTTTCAGCCCCAGGCATAAAAAACCTGGCGATTACTCTCTTGGGATCCGGGTAAAACTTAGTCTTCAGTCTTCTTACAGATATCATTGCATCTTCCTTTCGAAAATTATTCAAACCTGATAGTTACCTAATATACTTCATTAAATCTGAATTATGCGGCAACCGCTTCCAAAAGGTCGTTCCGCAAGCCTGAAAACCGTTTTCAATAGTCTTGCCATGATTGTGAGTTGCTAAATGGATTGGAGTTGCCCAAAAAAATCACCTTTCCAACCCATAGTCCAGCAAAAACCCCATTTACATCTGAGAATTAAAAATACTTCTTCTGTCCGATATTTGCAAGAATTTTCATCGGCATGGCACCTCAGTACTGCCAGCCAAGCACAGCCCGGTAATGGTGCCCCAATGGATCAACATCAGAATCTGTATCCAATTAGTTGTCATGCCAACAGACCATATTTTTAGGACGTATAATATAGTTAGCTGATAGAGAAGGAAGAAGACAAACCTGTTACCTTCAGTTTATCTTTATTCAATAAAGATATGTCAAAAAAATCCATTCTTTCAATGGGGTTTGAAAATCCTTTGCCACTTAATATTGAAACTATAACCAAATTAGCTCCAGGAATTGATCCTGAAATGTCATCATTTGCTATCTCTAAAAGTGATACAAATGATGATCTTCTTTTATGTGGTGTTGTTTCTTTTTCTCGGCCTAAAAATAGATTTAATGAGATTCCTGGACAGATAGGTAATCTCCGTATGGCCGATGTATTTGTACCTGAATCTTGCACAGACAATAAAAATTTATAAAACTTAAAACGTTCGTAAAAAGGAGGCAAACATCGGCTATGCGGCCTTCACGCGGACGATGCGATGCCCCTTTCTTCCCCAACCTTAAAAGGCTCATTTCGGGGCCCTTTTTAATGACTTGTCAAACCATTTCAAGCTTTTGTCTTGGTCCGACCCAGAACCGCGAAACCTTCCATGCACACCAATCTATTCGTCATGTTGGGAATAATTAATCTTGACGAATCAGTGGGTTATTGGTAAGTGGTGGCTTTAATCACTCGCCTAAAAATATCTACGTAATAGGGGACATTTGTGCAGAATAGTCACAACTCCAAATTGAGGTTGTCATCTATAACCTCTTTTTTACCTGATGATATCATTCGTGTTACGCAAGAGTTCGTAACACCAATATACCTCGCAACATCAGCTCCGGAATAACCCAGTTCTCTGGCACCGATCCACGCTTTGCACGCATAGCTTTCACTACCGCTCTTATTCGCCCCCCCTGACCGGAGTTCACCGACTTTTCTCAATTCCCCGCGGCCCATGACATGGTGTAACGCTCCAGGAGCATCTAATCTTGCTAATCTTGGCATAACCTGGAACTCTCATATTGAATATTAAACGGTAAGCACTTTCTGCACGAACGTCCTTATTACTACGCAATCTTTAAATGTTTGCCGGGCGAACGCCTATTTTACATATCAAATAGTCCTGATCGTTGACAGGCTTCCAGAAAAGGCTTTTTGAGAAAGTTGGCTTCCGCATAAGGCTTCGATTTAGCGTGTCGTACGAGGGTTGACAGGAATTCATCGGGCGTTTTGCCCTCTTCTTTCCATTCGTCCAAAACCTGCGCAATCCAATATTTGCCGTCGTTTTCACCACAACATTTGGCTTTGTAACGTTCTTCAATGCCGTAGACATCCAGCCAGGTGTTGATTTCTTCTCTTATACCCTCAGGTCCGGTGGTGAGGGTGACATCATCCGGCCTTATGCTTGTCCAATCCGGAGAATTAAGAGCGATTTCCAACTCAATGGCGTACGGACTGGTTTGATAGGGGTAAAACGATTTTCGTCGGCCGCCGGTTTGGGTCAGCAATGGGTCTTTGGAATCGTAGAGCGGGTCCCGGCTGAGTTTGTAGGTGCTGTTGCATTCATGGCAGGCAGGCGCAAGGTTTTTAAAATTGATGGAATTGAACGGGTATTTCCCTTTGGGCAGATAGTGGTCATAGGCTTCCCGTTTACTGTAGTAGGTGCCCTTGACATCGTTGATCCCGCAGAAGGGACACTTGCCCTGCCTATTGACTTCGGTGAACCTGGTATGGTGGTCGTCGATTTCGCCGATGACTGACCTCAGAGCCGTCAAGTTTAACAGGTCTTTGGAATACAGCCCCTTGAAAAATGAGGCCAATGCTTTTGTGAGTGTCGGATGAAAGGCTTCCAGATCGTTGTATCTGGCGATAGCGACGGTCGGGTCGTTTCGGCATAAGCCGTCAATGTAATTATTCCCTTTGAACCACGCTTGGAGTTGATCAATCTGTGCCGGTAAAAGCACTGCAAACTGGCTGTAAATTTTTTCCACATGGCCGTAAAAAAAATCGGCCCCTTTGGCATCAGAATAGTAAAACGCCTCCATGACTGCTTTCAAGTCGGGCTTGGCATTGAACAGGTCAAATCCAAAGGGATGTCCTTCAGGTGCTTTGCCCCACACTTCAATAAAGATAAATTCGATGAACTCCTGCATTTTCTCCATGGAATGGGGTACATAGGAATATGGAAACAGCATTAGCCTTTACCTTCTTCCATGCTGTCGAGAATGGTTTTAATAAGCAGTACCTTTTCAACGGAATCGCCCAACTGTTGATTGATCTCGTCGATCAAAGCGTGTTTGTCCGCATCGGAAAACGAGGCTCTACCGGCTTCAAAGCGCTGCTTCAATACCGTTAATTTTTGATGGGCAAAGCCGCCGATGGTTTCCCACTTGCCAAACGTTTTCATGGTGATTTTATTGATGGAAGCGCCCAGGGTATTGTAGTCGGGCCGGTTCACCCGCACGATGCCGTCTGATTTGTCAAACACCAGCACCTGCTCCGGCGTGCTGTCGGAGATTAGAAACGGCGTATGGGTGGTGATTAGCACCTCCCGCTGCACGTTTGAGCCGGCGTGTTTGAAACAATCGCGCAGGCGGGAAATCAATTTGGATCGCCAGTCGGGGTTGAAATGGGTTTCCGGTTCATCCAACAAAAACAGACTGTTGGTGTTTTTGTACAACAGGCAAAGGCCCAGGCTGTGTAGAAACTGATGTTCACCGTCAGAAAGCGCCTTGGCATAAAGGATATCACTGACATCGTTCTTTTTCAGTACCAGATCTTTAAAGCGCATTACTCGTTCGTCTGAAGGCAATGTGGGAATGGTTTCGTTCACGTAAAGGCTGTAGACATATAAAGATCGGTTTTTAATGGTTCGCTGACCGAGCAGAGGTTCAGGATCAGCAGGATTTGCAGGTACTGAAACAGATCGATGGCCGATGCAAAGTTGTTTTTAAAGGCTTCCCGAGTCGCTTCGGTTACCAGATAATCAAGATAGAGTGTATCGCTTTCCGTATCGTGGTAAAAACATGTGGCGCAACGCTGCAGGCGGTCGATGATCGGTTCGAATTTGTGCAATATCGGCAAGTGAAAAATTTTACTGCCGTCAATGTCTTCATCGATAATGAGGAAACCTTCGGGGAACTCGTTTGCTTGTGTGGCGGAAATTTCAATGGATTTTTTCAGAATGATGCGGAATTGCGCAAGCCCCTCGATGCCCACCTCTTCCCTGAACGGCTGCAAGGTGTTGGGCTCTTCGAACAGCAGATTGCTGAGCAAAATAGCCTGGTTGAAAGCGTTATCCAAAAAGGTTTGGCGCGATTCGGGCTTGCCGCCATAGGATTGGTTGTTTTTCAGGCTGTCGAGATATTCATCAAACTGAATAAAGCGCATTTTGAAAAAGGGCAGGCTGAGAATTTCATTCTCTCCGGATGAGTAACCCAATACAAACTCAGGTAACAGCTCCCGGGCATCCACACGGGAGAGCGGCTTTTCTTCACCATATTCCGGGTGGTTTAACCAAAAGATCCGGGCACTGCTGTCCGGCGTTTTGGTGATTTTGATATGGGCGTGAGTGGCCTTATTTCCCCCCTGCATTCGTTTCGGCACCGGAGCCAGATATTCCATTTCATAGGCATTGGGGCGTTGCTCTTCAACCCCTTGCCGTTTGACGAAGGCGTTGCTGAAACCATCGCTGAAGCCCGGTGGAGTCAAGACATCGGGGCGATAGGTGAGGTATTGGCATTCCAATTGATAGAAAATAGCAGCCAGTAATTCCAGTACGTTGGATTTTCCGGAACCGTTGGGGCCGGCCAAAATATAGGGGGCAAAATCTCCGGCGTTCTCTTTATCCCACTCCCGTAGAAAATGCAGTTCAAAGCCGGCCTGCAGGCAGCGAAACGGTTCATCTATTTTCAGCCGCAGAAGTTTCATTCCCTGATGCTCAATTCCATGCGGTTGTTCTCTTCGTTAAAACGCTGGTCGGCCTGGCCGCTTTTCAGCAGGTCAAACAACCATGCCTTGGCCTTGTCGTAATCTTCAACGCCCAGAGGCTGACTTTCTTCATCCATATCGTCTACAACCTTCTGCTCGGCCTGAGTCCAAAAGTCGTCCAAAGAGAAAGAGGCGCCCTTTCGCTCGGCAATAAAGGCATCGAAGAGTTGCAGCAGCAGTTGCTCCCGTTTGGCCGGGTCGGACATGGCGAAGCTGTCTATCTTGGCAAATGGATCGGTGAGTTCAGTGGTTGTGTCGGAAACCGGCTCTTCAGGCACTTTCTCTAAAGGAATCCGGTTTAAATTCAGCTTGCCTTTGAAGGCTTTTTGGCTGAGAATGCCATAGAGATTTTCCAGCTCGCTAAGGTTTTGCTGGTAAAGGGTTTTGAGGGGTTCCACTTTATCGACAATGGTAGCGAATTGGTTTTGCAGTTCTATGGGAGGATATGGAAAGTGCAACTTATCCAATATGCCCGTGTTCATGTGCGAAAATGCGCCATCTGGCCCTGTTCTCAATTTCCCGACTCGGCCTTTGCAATAAGTCATAAGAGAAACAAAATAGATCGACAATAACCCTTTACCAAAACGCACTCTAATCAGGTTTGTGCTGATTATTGACTTAGGATAGAGGGTGTTAAGTACACACATTTTCCCCACAGTGCCTGCACGGGAAATAATAACATCACCATTGATCGTCGAATATCCTTTTAGCTTCTCAAATTTGTCATCAGTTATCCACAAATTCACATCAGGTTGTAGTCTGCCATCTTTAGAAATATTGTCCATGTTCCAAACAGGCACGCCCGATTTTACATATTCCTCTTTCTTGAGAGCACTTCCAAAGGGGCCACATTTTGTTCCATTCTTTGGATCTATATAAAACTCACTCAGGCGTCTTACCTCAAATTCCTTCTCATTGCGCACCGGGTCACCGAACATTTCCAGAAAGGTGCTTTTCAGGAATTCATCCAGCAGGCGCAGGTTGTTTTTGCGGGTGGCAATCAGTGCCTCGACGCGACTGAGCAGTGTGGCGATGCGGATTTGGTCTTCTGGGTCGTCTGGAACTGGGACTTTTATTAATGCCAACGATTTGGAGTTTAATGTTTTCCCCATGGCTGCCTGATTTGATCCAAGCAGCCTGGCCACTCTCAAGGCGAAAAATAAATAGTTGGGCAACAAGCTCTTAGAGTCTTTAATAATCAGGGCCGCTATTGCTTCGTTTGTATACAGATCTCTGACTGCAAAGGCCATCTTTCCAATGCTTAACTTAAAGCTAAACAAAAGCGTTCCACGCGGAATTAGACGGCATCTTACTTTTTCAATGGCAATTCGGGTAATCTCCTCCTTGGTATGCTCTATATATTTTTCTTTTAAGTCAGAAATGCTAACCCATGGATATCCAGTCCCCCAATATTCAGCTATCTTTCTAGAAGGAGTGCGACCAATAACAATATCGCATAAATCGCCCAAGTTTTCCTTTTTCATCCCACCATCCCCTTCAACTCCAACAATTCCTTCACAATCCCCTCCTGAATCTTGCCAAGCGCTTTCTCATCAAATTTCTCCCCCACCTCGCTAACCAGCAATTTCTCCAAAATCACCCCGGGCTTTTCATATTCAATTTCTTCAAAAACATCTTCCTTATATCGGCTCAAACTCAAATCATATTTTTCATCGACAATCTCTTGCCGGGGGACAACAAAACATTTCTTTTTGCGGTCTGTATCTTTTTTGGGGCTGCGCTTTTTAAACTTCTCGACAATATCCTGCAGGTCGCCAAAATCATCTTTCCCATCAGGCAATTTGAGCTTGTTGCGCTTGTCATCCAGGGAATAGCCGTCGCTGGCCATTTCATAAAACCAGACATGCTCGGTGGCTGGCTCGGTGACTTTGTCTTCTTTGTCGTAAACCTTGGTAAAAATCAGGATGGCCGTACTGACCCCGGCATAGGGTTTAAAGACGCCGCTGGGCATGGTAATCACCGTCTTTAGATCGCAACGATCCACCAGGATTTTGCGCGCTTCCACAAAGGCTTTGGCCGAGTTGAACAGTACCCCCTGGGGGACGATGATCCCGGCAGTGCCTCCTTTTTTGAGCAAGCTGTAGATTGTTTCGATAAAGAGCAATTCGGTTTTGGTGGTTTTCAAGCTCAGCACTTCGTTGATATCGCCTTTATCGATACTGCCGGTAAAGGGCGGGTTGGCCATGACGATGTCGTAATGGCTCGGCTCGTTGAAGCTTTTGCTGAGGGTATCCTTGTAGTCGACGTGGGGTTCGTCGATGCCGTGCATCATGAGGTTCATCAGACCCAGGCGCACCATGGTGCTGTCGAAGTCATAACCCCACAAGCTTTCATTGAGAATGTGTTTGGCTTTTTCGGTGAGGCCGGCGCTGACCGAGGTGCGCTTGAAACCGTCTTCATCCGCTTGCAGTTTCTTGGCGCCCTTTTTAAAAGCCAATTGGGTCACTATATATTGGAAGGCGCCCAGTAAAAAGCCGCCGGTGCCGCAGGCAGGATCGGCAATGCGGTGGCCCAGTTGAGGTTGAACCAGTTCGGCCATCAGCTTGATGATATGGCGCGGGGTGCGGAATTGGCCGTTTTTGCCGGCAGTGGCGATTTCGGAAAGCAGGTATTCATAGACATCACCTTGAATATCCTGAAATGCGTGGCCTTTTTCCCGAGAGTCTTTTTCAATCTCCTCAAAAATTGCATCAATGGTTTTAACCGCTTCGACCAGCAGGGAGGGTTTGGAAATCATAAATACGGCGTTTTTCATGTGATCCGCAAAATGGGACTCCCGACCGTTGATGTCCTTTAAAAACGGAAACACCTTGCCTTGCACATGGTTGAGCATTTCTTCGGCCTGCATGCGCCTGAATTTGCTCCAGCGAAGAGTCTCTTTTTCGATTTCAAAGGGTTTTTCTCTTTCCGCGGTTTCTTTTTTTGCCTCTTTTGGATCTTTCTTGTCAGAGGTAAAACGATACTCAGGCGGCACCCACACACCCGCAAAGCGTGAGGTAAAGGCATCGCCGGTGAAATCGGCATCGGCCTGCTGTTTTAAATCCAGATCGTCCAGCCGTTTTATGAACAGCAGGTAGGTAATCTGCTCGATGGCGGTGAGGGGGTTGGCAATACCGCCGGACCAGAATTTATCCCAGAGCTGGTCGATTTTTGATTTCAAGATGGGGTTATTTTGCAGCATGAGTTATTTCCTTTTTGTTACATCCCAACGACCGCCTTTGGCAGGGCCGATGCGTTTTAACAAACCTTCCTTCTTTAACCGGGTGATCTGCCATTCAACTCCCTTGGGTGTGATACCGATGGCATCGGCCAATTGGGCTGTGGTGATTTGTGGATTTTCGGCGATTAGTTCTAAAATTATCACCCTAGTTTTTTCCCTAGTTTGCACCCTAGTTTTTTCCCTAGTTTCTTCCGGTTTCTTATCGGTTTTTAAATAGGTCGGTCGTGGGAACTCCAGGGTAAACATGGTGTTAAAACGAATGTTGACCTTGGGGCAGTGCTCCCTTTCCAATGCCGTGCGGATGCGTTCGATGCCGGTTCCCATTTTTTCGATATAGTTGCAACGCAGCAGCAAGCTTGCAATCAACGGATTGCGGCAGACGCTGCGCTTGCCGAATTCACTGGCCGGGAGGCCCTTGGGCAAACCGCCTGGATTGTATATTTCCACCCGGTCATCAAAGATTTCAACCATGACCTGGGCGCCTTGTTCCAGGTAGTCCCGGTGGCATACGGCGTTGACCATGGCCTCGCGCAGGGCGACTTCCGGCAGCTCCAGGATTTCTTTGCGGCGGGTTCTCTGGCTGGTAATCTCCCAGCGCAGTTGAAGGTGCTTTTTCAGAAAGAGCAGCGCCTCTTCCACGTTTTCAAGCAGATTGCCGGTCAGTTCTTTGCGATCCAGAATATAGGCTTTGCCGGTGCCTTTAAAAAGAGCGCAGACCACACTCACATGGAACAAGCGCCGGACCGGCTGCTTGGCAAAGAAGAGCACGCCGGTGTGGTTGAGATAAAAAGTACCGTTTTTATAATCACCGGCGCCGAGATTAAACAGCATACCGGCTGTATCCGACATGGGAGAGATTTTGGATAGATTGAGAAAATGGATTAGCCTCTTTTGGTCGAGCACCTCCTGCCAATCCAAATCCATCCTGAGCTGTTCATCGAAGCGAACTTTTCCTTCGGCTTGAATAAAGGCGGTGATATCGGCCGTGCTCATTTTCTGTGAAGTGGTGCCGTTACGCAGATAAAAGCCCTTGTTGCAGCGGTGGGGACGGTTGGCGCTTTCGGGCACATGGATGACTGCTATCTTGTGTTTCGGAAGTTTTTCAATCCGGATCGCCACCGGCGGATCGCATGCGGCGGCCATATCTTCGATCCGTGAAAGCATTTTGTTGGAAAGATCACAGCCGACAATTTGATTGCGGTCATTCACACCAATAAAAATACGTCCGCCCGAAGCATTGGCAAAGGCCACCAATTCTTTGGGAAGATCCGAGTTGACGCTGCTTTTAAATTCCAGCGTATACCCCTCGCCCCCTTCAAGGATGAGGGCCAGTTCTTCATCCATTGTTTTGCGGTATCTCATGCGGCCAGTTGCTCCGTGAGTTGCAGGATCTCGTCGATTTCAGCCGGTCTGAATACGCCTCGAATCCCCTGTGGATGAATGATGGTAAAGGGCGATTGAATAAGATCGCGTTTTTCGACCTTCTCCCGCTCGATAATAAAATCTTGCAGCAGTCGTAGAAATTCCAGTTGACGGCTATTGAGATTGGTATGTTCGGCTATGAATTGATCAAAGGCATTGGTCACGGTGTCCGGAAAGCTGGCCAGGACTTCAATGCCAAAGATATGGCGAATAAACTGGATAAAGCGTGCTTTGCGGTTCCGGTAAACAATGCGCAACAGGTTTTCGGTGATATGCGGGTGCGTTTTGTAGAGCAGGTCGGCCAGTTCTTCGGCCTCGGCAGCGGAGATGTCGGCACCGCTTTTGATCTTTTGCAAAATGGGGTTGTTACGGGTGAGATCCAAGACCAAAGCTTCCACCATCTCGCGATATTTGGATACGCCGACAGCCTCATGCCGGGGGCCGAATTCCACCATTTCTTTGTTATACAACACATCCGTCAGATCGAGTTTGACGGGTCCTTGGTCGGGGTTTTGCTGCTCGCGGAATTTCATCAGGGGTGCGAGTTTTTCGGCCAGCCCATCCAGCATTGCATCGCTGCAGGTGGACCAGTAGTGGTTTTGCTGGGCGCTTTTTATCAGGGCAGACTCTCTGGCAACAATATTTACGGAAAGCGGCAGTTCACTGATTTGTTCGATAAGCGCTTCTTTCAAGGTCTCAAACTTTGATTTTTCTCCGCTTAAAAGGGCCATCGAAATTTCAAGCACGTCTTTTTCAAAGCGCATGGCCTTGAAATCGACTTGGGATACCGTTCGGAACAGCGGTTTGATCTGGTTGCGTAAGAATTCGAATTTTTGCAGCGTAAGGTGGGTCCAGTAATTGTCATCGGCGATTTGGTTGAGCGTTGTCGCGGCCTCGATAATAACTACGGAGGAAGCCGGCAGTTCCTGGATTTGACGCCGCAGTTTGGCGATTTCCTTGACGGCGATTTCGAACTGTTCGATTGCCAGGGCTTTTTCGATTTTATCCAGACGGATGCCGACCAATCTTACGGGCAGGGGGAGCTGCGGTTTAAGTTCTTTGCCTTTGGGCTGAAGTTTGAAATATTCAAAATTGTCCCAGCAATCGAGAATCAGAAACACGTCTTTCTCAGTACACCAGGGCTTGATTTTGGATGGCTCAAGCAGGCGGGTCCCGCGACCGATCATTTGCCAGAATTTAGTGTAGGAGTAAACCGGTTTGGCAAACACCAGGTTGACGATTTCAAGCACATCAATCCCGGTATCCAGCATGTCTACGCTGATGGCAATGCGCGGCATATCATTATGGGTGAACTGATATAGCAAGCCCCCTTTGCCATAGACGCGCGGATCTTCCGAAACCAGCACTTTGGCCAGCTCGCCGTGATACTGCGGATAGAGCGCGTCAAAGATTTCTTCCATGCGGCGGGCATGGGCTTTGGAGGCACAAAAAAAGATGGTCTTGCCCGGCAGGACACCGTTGGCGTCTTTGATGCATTCCTCCATGAACTCTTTAACAATCAGCGCATTGGTGCCTTTGTTGATGACCTGCTTTTCCAGTTGGCTGCCTTCAAAGTTGATCTCTTCAATATCCTTGCCTTCAAGAATGAGCTTTTTCTGGTCTTCTAAGCTGATGGTGCGTTTGCTGATGCCTTCCTTTTGAAATTTGGTCTGGATTTTCATGACCTGAAAATCACACAGATACGACGGCGTGCTGTTGATGGCCTCTTCGTAGGTGTATGCAAAGGTTGGCAGGCCGTCTTCACACGCAAACAGTTCAAAAGTGTTGTGATCAATCACATCGGTGGGGGTTGCGGTCAGTCCGAGATTGATGGCTTTAAAGTAGTCGAGAATCTCACCGTAGGTGTTGTATATGGAGCGATGGCTTTCATCGATAACAACCAGGTCAAAAAAATGGGGGGACAGTCTGCTGGATTCGTCTCGGATAATATTGAGCATGGTTGGGTAGGTGGTGATATAAATACGCCGGTCCTTGGCAATGAGCTTCTCCCCCACTTTGGGCCAGCGGGGTTCGTTGGGCAGGTGCTCCTTAAATGCGGCCAAGCCTTGCTCGCGCAAAGCGATGCGGTCTACCAGAAAAAGGATGCGCTCAATATGGGCTGCTCGCATGAGCGCATCGACCAAAGCAATAGCGGTGCGCGTTTTCCCCGCACCGGTGGCCATGACCAGTAGAAAGTCACGATGCTTGCGTTCGATACCTTCAAGCACGGCGCGAATGGCGCGAATCTGATAATCCCTCCCGGCGATATCGGTATTGATCAGTTCATCGGTCAGGGATTTTTTGTGTTGGCGGATGTAAAGAAAACGCTCCAGATCGTCAAGAGTGGGAAAGCCCACAATCTTGCGCGGCGGGTAGTTTCCAAGATCCCAAAAATAGGTTTCCAAACCGTTGGTATAGAAACAAAAAGGCAGTTCTCCGCCTTTATCTTTGCAAATGTTGTAGCAATACTGTTTGGCTTGCTCGCGGCCCAGCGTGGCATTTTTGCTGGTTTTTTTGGCTTCCACAACCGCAAGCGGTTTACGATTGCGCCCCAACAGAACATAATCGCTGAACTGATGCCCTCCGTATGGGGTGCAGGCTTCTGCAACTTTAAATGGATCAACTAAAATATCATACTCTTGCACTACCTGCTGAGGATCATTAACGTTCCAACCTGCTTTTTTCAACGCGGCATCAATCAGCTCTATGCGGGTTTGCTGTTCTGTTTTCATGACTGCTCATCCCGCTTTTTTTCTCGTTTCGCAGCACGGCCCGATTTGATCCACTCGTCAATCTCTTCTCGGTCAAAACGCCACTGGCTGCCGACCTTACTGCCGGGTATCTCACTCTTTTGTGCCATGGTATAGAGCTTGGTTTTGCCCATCTTAAGATAGGCGACCAACTCATCAATAGTCAGCCATTTGTCGTTGATCGAGTTCATATCATTCATCTATTTAATTTGAATCGATAAAAAATGATAAAAGATGATAACGTTTTGGTCCTAAAAATCAACAAATATTTTCTTGGCACCCGCTTTTCAACGGCGGCTATGGGCTTATTGAATTTTGAGGGCGACAAACCAGTTTGCCGACAAAATTGTCGAAGAGCGGATACAGTATTAGAGTGCGACGATCTTTACCTTTTCAGTTTCTGTGGATTGAACCCATAACCTTCTGGTTCACCTAACTAAGTCCACTTGAGATACCTTCAAAAGATCACAGCCGCATCCAATCCTTTGATAAGAGAATTTATAGAAATCATGCCTTTTAAGACCTGAGATATCTAGGAGGTGAAAATATCATCTACCTCAAAAACCTGCAACATAAGTCTGACAGACCCAAGCTTGGCCCTGATTGCAGATATCTGCAATCAGAACCGGATTTTTGATCACATCGAACTGCACGATCATCTGCCCCAGGCAGTGGAAAGCATCATGCTGTTTCTTAAAAAACATGCCATGCGCGGTGCCGATTTTTCGGAAATCCGGCGTAAAGATGTCTGGAGTATTCCCCTTGGCATTCTGCGAGAGGTGGTTATCAACGCGCTGGTTCACGCCGACTACTCCCAGCGCGGCGCTCCCACCCGTATCGCTTTTTTCGATGATCGCATCGAGGTTGAAAATCCCGGCATTCTCCTTCCCGGCATGACCATCGAGGACATGAAACAGGGGGTCTCTAAAATCCGCAACCATGTCATTGCCCGGGTCTTTCGGGAATTAGATCTCATAGAAAAGTGGGGCAGCGGTATCCGGCGTATTTTCAAAGAGGCCGAAGAACAAGGCCTGCCCGAACCGCAAATTGTGGAAATAGGGATGCGGATGCGTTTTATTGTTCCACTGGCTGAACCGAATAAGATTCAATCAAATGCGAAACAAACCATGGGAGACGATGCGCTGCCGCCAAAGTCTGGGAAAAGTCCGGCGATTCCAGCGACCCAGTCGCCGATCCAGTCGCCGACCCGGTCACAGCCCGAGTCACGGCAAGAGTCACAGCAAGAGTCACAGCAAGAGTCACGGCAAGAGTCACAGCAAGAGTCATTGCGAAAACGAAGTTTTTCCGATGCCATTGATCAGCACTTTAAGATCGGCAACAACTTGAATCAACGAGATGTGATCGCCGTCCGAAAAACCGTCTCCGGCTTGCTGAAACTGCTGTATCCTCAAGGTGAATTCGATAAGGCTGTTGTTGAACGATGCTTCGTATACGCTCTTGAAAGCCGCAGGCGTGTTAAAGAGCAGCTAAAAAAATCGGTGGCGATGTTCATTTCAGCTACATTGATAATGAAACCCTGGCGAGCTCTTCGCCAAGTTCCAGACCAGCTTCTATTCTGATCCTGTTGATGCGGCTTTTAAGGCTCTTGGGGTGGAATAAAAAGATGGTTTTTAATTCCATATGATTTCATATTTGAGTCTGCCGAAAGGGGTTTTTATATGGAAATAATTCTTGCATCTAAACCATCTCTTAAATTCCCGCGCTTCGACGTTAAATTAGGGTTATAACAACCTGTTTTAACATAAAGTAAACCAACGGCATAAAAACCGCGGGCAGCATGTTGCCCACGTGGATCTTTTTGATTTCAAGCAGGTTGATGCCGATGGCCATGATCAGCAAGCCCCCGACGGACGACATTTGACCGATCACCTCAGGGGTCAAAAACGCTTTTATCATCGTTGCGGAGATTGTTATCAATCCCTGATAGACGAATACCGACAAAGAAGAGAACAAAACGCCGAGACCCAAGGTGGATGCAAAAATGATCGAAGCAATGCCGTCCAGGGCCGACTTGGCAAACAAGGTTTGATGATTACCGGTCAAACCACTTTCCAACGATCCAACGATCGCCATGGAGCCCACACAGAATACCAAACTGGCGACAACAAATCCATGTGAAATCCCTTGGCCGTTTTTTGAAAACCGGGCTTCGAGTCGTCGCCCCAAGGCGTCCAGCCGCGCTTCAATGCTTAAAAATTCACCGACGACACTGCCGACGGCCAGGCTAAAGATCACCACCAGAATCTGATTCGATTTGAATGCCATCTGCAAACCGACCAGTATCACGGCCAGGCTGATGGCCTGCATCATGGTGACGTTATATTTGCGGGGTATCCCGCCTTTTAACAACAGGCCTAAAAGGCTTCCGGCCACAATGGCCAGCGTGTTTACTATCGTTCCTAACATTCTTTGCTCCCTATCTGAGCCTGAAGTATTTGGTTTTAATTCCCCAGACATAAAACTTGACCCACTGGAACCCGAATTTCATCAACTCCACATCATCGCTGCGAATTTTTTTGAGGATGGCTGATTTTACTTTGTAGCGTTTCAAAAAGGTGCTGTTTAGCAAGAAATCACGGAAACGATCGATATTGTAAATGGCCATGAATGCCATTTTGGCTTTGGGCCCTTCCGGCCCCTCGCGACCCCAGGGACTTTTCTGGAACAAGTGCTTGAGTTCCGACCAGCGCAAGGTCATTTCATTATAAACAACAGCTTCCTGATCCCGGGACCACGATGCGGTTGTCCATAATTTATTTTCGTGTTGCCCCTCACAGAAATCCGGAGGTCTGAAGAAATGGACCAGACGGGTGGTATCGCTGCCGGCATCGTACAGAGCGCCCTGCTCCACGGGAAAGGTGCGGCAGGTATCCGGGCGATCCGGGTAAACCTTGCACCCGGAGTCACTTAAAAAAGGACACGTCCGCTCTTTGTTTTCGGACATGGCAAGGAGCACTTCCGGAAAGAAATTTGAATCTCTCAAAACAATAGCAACATATTTGTCCAAGAACTGATCAGAGGTCAGGTTGAGCTGGTTTTTGAGCCGGACAACGTCGTAAGGATACAAGAAAAGATTAAGATTCCGGCAACATAAATTAAAGCAGGCAATTTGCGGATGACAATGAAATGAAAATTTGTCCCCGGCCGCAAGCCTCTTCCCGGGCAATTGGTCAAGATTGTCAATATCGATGTATTTCATATTTTATAGACCAAAAGTTTAAAGTGCCTAAAGTGCGTAACGTCTCAATAACCTCAAGGAAAAGGGCTTCAGGGTTTTTGAAAAAAGGTGATATCCTGGTCGTCTTCCATCCCATCTCACGGTGACGAAATATTTATGTTTGCTGCCGAAATGTTTTACAA
>JABMQM010000053.1 GCA_013203195.1 Desulfobacteraceae bacterium
GCTTTCCTCGTTTGGCGATAAACAGCCTCAACAGCTTGACTTCCTGGTCTGTTAGGCATATCTCTCCGCACTTGCAATAGGCGGTGGAAGTCTCAAAATCGATCCGATTGCCGCCAAAAGCATAAGTCCGGGGTATAGAAGAAAGTGCGGCTTTACTAAGATAGCCCTCCTCGCGTACCCATGATGCACGGGTCACAAGGCGTTCGACCCGCAGTAAAAATTCGTCCAGATCGAATGGTTTTGTAATATAATCGTCCACACCACAAGACAGGCCTTTGATTTTGTCTTCTGTATCGCTTTTGGCCGAAAGAATCAGAATCGGAATCCGATCATCCTCAAGACGGATATTTTGAAGCACGGACAACCCGTCAATTCCGGGCAACATGATATCGAGTACAATCAGATCGGGCTGCCATTCTTTCCATTTTTGAAGACCCGAAACTCCATCCGGAGCAATCGTTACATCATATCCCTGAAGCGACAAGTTCAATTCGAGGCCCTCGGCGATATGTCTTTCATCTTCAACAACCAGAATACGTTTTTTGGCCGAATGTTTCATAAGCACCCTTTTTTATAAGCCTATCCACGCCCAGGTCTTGTAAGGAAACGTTAAGGTGAATTCTGATCCTCTCCCCTTTCCCTCGCTTTGGGCCACTACTTTTACATTGTGCAGCCGGGCGACACTCTTTACCAGATGCAGGCCGAGTCCGCTGCCTCGGGCGGTCATATCATCCACCTGGCCCGACTGATAAAATTTTTTGAAAATCTTTTTGATTTCTTTTTTTTCAATTCCAATACCGTTGTCCGCGAACCGAATATACAGCTTGGACTTTAGTAACTCAAAGGAAATATCAATCTTGGGCTTTTCGGACTCATTATAGTTAACGGCGTTGATCAGCAGGTTCATTAAAAGCATGTCAAATAAAGATTCATTAACATGATAGGGAAAGCTGAGGCCGCTTGGATTGTGAATATTGATTTCGCAATTTGCAAATAATCGGCCGTTGTCTTTAATAAACTGCTCGACGACTGCAACAAGATTCGATTCGACAAGCTCACCGCCATAACTTTTGCTCTCAATCTTGGCAAGGTTCAGAATACGGCTGATGTTCTCTGAAAGCCGTTCCACATCTTGAACCATATAACCCAGGTACTTGACCTGATCGCGACGGTTTAGTTCGTGTTTCATAAATGTTTCCAGATACAACTTCAAAGATGTAACGGGAGTTTTCAGTTCGTGGGTAAAATTGTTAATAAAATTATACTGCATCCGGTATAACTGCTGTGTTTTTTGGTTATATATAAAGATAATTAAAATACCCACCAGAATCATGCCTACCAGAATCGAAAGAATTAGAATGACCACCCAGGTCTCGGACTCCATAAACTGGCCGGGATCAAGATTGTGGCGTACCACTACCTCCTTCAACCCTGTGCTGACTTCCACATACCAGTAAATGTACAAGGCCAAGGACGTGGCCAGGGCCAGGATAGAGAAAATAAACACAAGGACCGGATGAAAAAACCATTTTGTTCTATCAATAATAGTTTCCATGAGTCTAAGTCCCTTTTTTGCACTGAGGTTACAAAGTTTTTAAACACATATAACAATTTTAATCAATCTTACACCCTAATTGAGCCAAAAGCCAAATTAGGCAGGGGGCTGGGATCGGTATTTGGGGGGCAGCGAGAAATGTAAAACTTTTGTAAAACCCGGAAACAATCCTGTCCTTTTGGCACCATATTCATTAAGAAAAAAACTATAGCATTACACTTTTTACGAATTCACAATAACTTAGAAGAATGAGTCCATGATACATACCGAATTAAAAATAGGTGATCTGGTTGCCAAAATTCCGATTATTCAGGGCGGAATGTCCGTGGGAATCTCTCTTTCAGGACTGGCATCAGCCGTTGCCGAAGAAGGCGGCATCGGCGTAATCGGTACCGCCATGATCGGTATGGGTGAATCCGACCTTTATTCGAACGGTATTGAAGCCAATCTCAGAGCACTGAAAAAGGAAATTAGAAAAACCCGTGAAATGACCAAAGGCATTATCGGCGTCAATATCATGGTCGCTTTAACCAATTATGCCGACATGGTGAAACTCTCGATTGAAGAAGGCATCGACATTATTTTTTGCGGGGCAGGCCTTCCGCTGGATTTGCCCCAGTATCTCACCAACGGCTCTAAGACCAAACTCGTCCCTATCGTATCTTCGGACCGGGCTGCCAAGATCATATGCAAAAAATGGCTCTCCAAATTCAATTATCTGCCGGACGCTCTGGTTGTGGAAGGTCCCAAGGCCGGCGGGCATCTGGGTTTTAAGATGGAACAGATCAATGATCCTGATTATGTCCTGGAAAAAATCATCCCCCAGGTTATCGATGCCGTCAAGCCCTTTATTGAAGCACACCAAAAGGATATTCCGGTAATAGCGGCCGGAGGGGTTTACAGCGGAAAAGATATTTATAAGTTTTTAAAAATGGGGGCGGCCGGTGTGCAGATGGGGACCCGTTTTGTTGCCACCCACGAATGCGACGCCGCCATTGAGTTCAAGCAGGCATTTGTAGACGCCGGAGAGGATGATCTGGTGCTGATTAAAAGCCCGGTGGGGCTCCCCGGCCGGGCGATTCGCAACAAATTTATCGAAGACGTAAACCTTGGAATTCGAAAGCCGTTTAAGTGTCCCTATCACTGCATTAAAACATGCGATTACAAAAACAGCCCCTACTGCATTTCTTTTGCCTTAATCAGCGCCAAGAAAGGCAAGCTGAAGCACGGGTTTGCATTTGCCGGCACCAATGCCTATCAGATAGACAAAATTATTTCGGTGAAAGCCCTGATCAAATCATTGCTGCAGGAGTACGAACAGGCAGGCAAGTAAAACCACCCATCATGGGCACGCCAAAAAAACATTCCGGGTAGCGGTGGCTGTCCCAATCCATGACCATAACCGTATCCCCTTGACGTACGCCAAGATTCTCCAGCGCATTGGCCGGCTGAGATACGCGTCGTGAAAAAGTTAGATAATCAAACCTCATCTGATCTCTGTAAACAATTTCCTTATCAGGAGAATAGATCAATTCGCAAAAAGCCGAATGCATCGCGTTTTAGGTTTTAGGTTGTGGTTTTACTTTTATTTACATGCACTTAAAACTTAAAATCGTAACTTCTCAACAACCTCGAGAAAAAAGGGCTTCAGGGTTTTTCTGAAAGGTGATATCAATATATAAAATCGCTAAAACGATTTTATATAAAGCGGCTCTGCCGCGCTGAAGCCTGGGATTTTTTTCTTTTTACGAAACTATCATTTTTGGATTGCAGCAAAGATGCTTCCAGACCGTTTAAAAAAAACACTGCGTTTCTACTTTATCACCGACGACGGTGCCCTGGATTTTCCGCCCTTAGAGCAGGTGCGCATCGCCATTCAGGCCGGAGCGACCATCGTCCAGTACCGCAACAAATCGTTTTCTTCACGATTTCTCAACGAAGCTGCCGCTATCGGAGATCTATGTAAATGCAACGCCGTCCCCTTTATCGTCAACGATAATATTCTGCTCGCCAAAGCTGTGGAGGCCGACGGCGTCCACTTAGGCCGGGATGATGAAGACCCGGCCTTGGCCAGAAATATTTTAGGCCCCCAGGCCATTGTGGGATTGTCGATAAGCAACCCTTTCCAACTTCAACAAAGCGATCTTTCACCATGCGATTACATTGGAGCAGGACCTGTTTTCGATACTCAAACAAAACCTGATACCAAAAAAACAATCGGCCTTGTGGGCTTAGAGGCCGTGGTCAAGGCCTCACCGCTGCCGGTGGTCGCTGTCGGCGGAATTGATCACACCAGTGCCGAAGCTTGCTTCAACCGAGGTGCCGCCGGTGTAGCGGTGATCAGCGCTGTTACACGTGCTGAGAATCCGCGGCAACATGCGGTGCAGATCTCAGAAGTCTGCGGATGCTCTTTGCGCTCTGCCCTGGCTTCTCCATGGGATGATGAATTCGTCCTTATTGACAAGCTGATCCGGCAGGCCCCGTCTGATCCATACCTTAAGGTTGCACCCGGCGATGATGCTTCTCTTTTGCAAGACTTAAGCAAACCTGTGATCACCACCGATACCCAGAAAGAAGGTGTCCACTTCAGACTTGACTGGCAGACACCCCAGGAGGTCGGCCGCAAAGCTGTTGAATCAACCTTTAGCGATCTTGCCGCCTCTTATGCCGCTCCCGTCAGCCTCTTTGTCAATCTTGCGCTACCGCCTTACGTTTCAGACCATACTGTTGAGGCCCTGTATGCCGGAATTCTAAAAGCCCTTGGAAAACACGCCTGTACTTTGGGCGGCGGTAACATTTCCGCCGCACACCGGCTGTCGCTGGACCTTTTTGCCGTCGGACAGGGACACGACACTATTTTCCCGGTGCGCTCCGGCGCCCGTCCCGGATACGGGCTGTATTGTACCGGTCCTCTGGGCCTGGCCCGTGCCGGTCTGGAATCACTGATCCGCAAAGATCCGGAATTCGCAAACCTGATCGCGAAATTCAAATCCCCCACGGCAAGATTTGATGCCGCTAATGTTCTGGCCGATAACAACGTAACCTGCGTTATCGACATCAGCGACGGCCTGGCCGGCGACGCCCGGCACATTGCCGCGGCCTCCGGCCTCTCCATAGAATTCGACTTTTCTTTTTGGGATTTTGATTCCGCCCTAGTTTCATTTTGCGAAAAATATCGCTTGAAACCCGAAGATATGGTTCTAACAGGCGGTGAAGATTATGAACTTTTGTTTGCATGTTCGCCGTCTATTTTCGAAAAAATTCGCAAGGACCTTCCAGGGGTTTACCAGGTGGGCCGCTGCCTGACCTTCCAGGGCACGCATCTGCTCAACCTGCCCCCCGGGATTGCGAGCTATCAGCACGGAAAAAAATAACCATGATGTGTTGCAACATATACTGTGCGCGGCTATAATTTCAGGGCTCCTGACCTGGCGTAAATTCAGATTCAACATATTTTAATGAAGAATCCACACCTTGAGAGCATATAAAAGATGAACGTCGAACATCGAACGTTGAACATCGAATAAAAAAAAGCACCAGCTTTAGCCACTTTTCCGGTATATTTGAGCGGGATGGTTAGAAAAAAATGACTGACAAATATCTCTGCATACACGGGCATTTCTATCAACCAC
>JABMQM010000523.1 GCA_013203195.1 Desulfobacteraceae bacterium
GTTTTATTTGTTAACCAACCAAACCAATTTAACCAATAAAACTGAACTGCACAGCGAGCGTATTCCCCGCAGCCCCGATAAGCGGGATTTACGCTACGCTCCAACAAGCTGCGGGGAATACGCTCGCTGTGCAGTTCAGTTTTATTGGTTAAATTGGTTTGGTTGGTTAACAAATAAAACCAATAAAACCAATCGGACAATTTAAATTGATATTATAATCTTAGAGCCTTGGTGGCTGAACTATTGCAATTTTTTTTAGTATTATGAAACTGACTATCAAAGAAGTCGCAAAGTGCCTTAAACTTCCGTTAAGTACTGTAGAACGATGGATCCGCCAGGGTAGAATACCTATCCAAAAAAGCGGCAACAACCTGACATTCACCGATTCGGCCATAGAAAAATGGGCGGCATCCCATAACCTGCCTTTTACCAAGCCCCAAAAAGATAGAGCCCCGCAGGAGGATTACGGGCTGGAAAACCTCCTTCCGGTGATGAAACGTGGCGGTGTGTTCCGCAATGTACAGGGAGACGATGTGCCGGTAGTCCTGCAGTGCGCTGTTAACAAGATGACGGCCTTGTCTGCATCGGTCAAAATCCGGTTGTATGAACGGCTGCTTGAAAGAGAACACCTTACTTCCACCGGTATCGGCAAAGGGGTGGCCATTCCCCATCCCCACGACCCTCTTGCGGATGTCATCGACAAGCCTTTAATCGCCACTTGTTTTCTTGAAAAACCGATAGACTTCGCCGCAATCGACGACAAGCCGGTGTTTGTCATGTTCATCCTGATAAGCCCGACAATAAAGCTTCATCTGCATCTGCTTTCAAGGCTTTCTTATTGTGTTCGCGACAACGCATTTGTGGAATTTTTGAAAACATCTTCTGACTCAGATGCTTTTTTTTCAAAAATAGCTGATTTTGAAAAACAACTCGATAAAGCCGATCATTATTAGTTTTTATTGTAAATTTTGTACTTTTTTTTAATTGCCACTAAGACACCAAGGCACGAAGAAAGAATATTAAATATATTTTTTATGTCTTTGTGTCTTCGTGCCTTGGTGGCATATTTTTTGGGTCCGGTTTGTCCGCCTCCGGCTGGTTGATCCGGGTTAGGTCTTAGCAATATGCGCATTTTTCAATCGTGGCGCTATCCTGCAAGCTGGTCTATCTTTCGCATGGACGATCGTCTCCTGCTTGTAATAATGGCCGTTATTGTCGGCAGCTGCAGCGGGATGGCAGCAGTGGCGCTGAACCGGGCACTGGTTGCCATGTTCGAATGGCTGCATCATTTTCGCGATCACTGGTGGGCATTCACGCTCCCGGCTGTCGGCGCCGCTCTCTCGTCGCTGTTTTTGGATAAGATCGTAAAAGAAGGAGCGGGACACGGTGTTCCGGAAGTTATCTACAGTGTATCCCGCTATGGCGGACTTTTACGACTACGCTCAAGTATTTCAAGGCTGATATCAAGCTGTCTTACCATCGGCAGTGGAGGATCAGCCGGCCCTGAGGCTCCGGTGGTTATGAGCGGGGCTTCTATCGGCTCCAATATAGCAAAGTTCTTCTCTTTAAACGACCGCCAGCGGGTAACGCTTGTCGGTTGCGGCGCTGCCGGTGCTATATCTGCCATTTTTAACGCCCCCATTGCCGGAATGGTATTTGCGATTGAAGTGATCCTGGGTGAGTGGAAAGCTCTGCATATCATCCCGATTGCCATAGCATCCGTGACCGGAACTGAAATCAGCCGAACCCTGCAGGGCAACCAAATCGCCTTCAGCCATCGGAAATTCAGCATAGACTTTACAGATATTTTGGCCTGTATTGGACTGGCCGTTCTGGCAGCAGCCGCATCTATTTTGCTGACTCGACTGCTAAGGTCCATGCATTCAATCTCAGGCAGGGTTCCGGCACCGGTATGGGTACGGGCCGCTATCGGCGGTTGCGCGGTCGGCATTGTCGGAATCTTTTTACCGGTCGTAATGGGTGAAGGCTACCATTGGATCCGAATCATGAGCGAAGGTGCCCTTGCAAAGGGACTCGCATTTGTAGCCCTTGCCGCCCTTGCCAAGATCGTCGCCACCTCCTTGACGCTTGGCTGGGGAGGCTCCGGCGGGATATTTGCCCCCTGCCTGGTTATCGGCAGCCTGGTAGGAGTCGCCTATCACCATGTTCTTGCTTTGCTGTGGCCGTCGGTATCATGGGTCAATGAAGGCTGCTTTGCCTTGCTGGGTATGGCCGGCCTCATCAGCGGGATCCTCCAGGCCCCGCTTACGGGAATTTTCCTGATTGTCGAAATTACCGGCGGCTACGAAGTTATTCTGCCGCTAATTATCGTCTCGGCAATATCAACGACCCTCTGTCACTGGATTGAACCGGCATCCTTTTACCTCAAGGATCTTGTTGATCTCGGGCATCTTCTAAGACCGGGGACCGATGCGCGGGTGTTGTCTGATATGACCGTGCGTGAGCTTATTGAAAAGGACTGCATCACCGTTAAACAAAACATGCTGCTGCGAGAATTTATCAATATTGTACAGCAATCGCGCCGAAATTACTTTCCGGTTGAAAACGAAGCGAACAATCATTTCTTGGGAATGATCCATTTGGACGATATTCGACCGTACCTTTTCAATCCGGTCATGTATGATACCGTATTAATAGGGCAGATTATGGATACTAACGTTGAAGTCGTGCATCCGGACGACGATTTGTCCGAAATTCTAAGTCGCATGGATGAACAGCACCTGTTTTCCATGCCGGTGGTTGCCAACAATCGCTTTATTGGGCTGGTTTCCAAGGCGACCCTACTGGATAAATATCGCAAAGAGCTAATGGTTCAGACCGGCCAGTAAAGAATCCTGGCCCATAGGACTAGGCTTTGGTTTGCCCTTGAAAGGGGTTGCTCTTCTGCAAGTCTAACAAGTTAGAAATGCCTAAAGTGAGCTAAAGTGCCTAAAGTTGAAAATGGCTTAAGGGTTCATCAA
>JABMQM010000524.1 GCA_013203195.1 Desulfobacteraceae bacterium
CCTGTGGTAAAAGAGAGGCATGATTTTCAGGGTGGCCATACGGCCGTTATTCGTAATGATAAATGTACTCAATGCGGTCTCTGTCAGGATTTGTGCCGGTGGGATGCCGTCAGCGATGACTTTGCAGTCGATTCCATCGCGTGCGAAGGCTGCGGTGTTTGCGTCTATTTCTGTCCTGAAAAAGCCATCGATTTTCCGCTTGACACCTGTGGCGAGTGGTTCATTTCCGAAACCGTTTTGGGCCCCATGGTCCATGCCAGACTCGGTATTGCCCAAGAAAATTCCGGCAAACTGGTATCCCTGGTGCGGCAGGAAGCCAGAAAAATTGCCCAAGAAAAAGGGCTCGGTCTCATTCTGACCGACGGTCCCCCGGGAATCGGTTGTCCGGTGATTGCTGCAATCGGCGGTGCCGCCGGCGTGCTGATTGTGACCGAGCCTACGGTTTCCGGTAAACACGACATGGAGCGTGTTGTCCTGCTGGCCGAGCATTTCAAGGTTCCGGCCATGGTTTGTGTCAACAAGTTTGATCTCAATCTTGACCAGTCACAGGCTATTGAAAAATTTGCAAAAAATAAAAATGTAAGCGTCTTGGGGCGGATCCCTTTTGATCCAATTTTTACAAAGTCCATGGTTCAAGGACAAACCATCTTTGAATACGCAAGGCAATCGGACGCTGGTGAATCGGTCAAAAAGATATGGGGAAAAACCGCAAAAGTCCTCGGGATCTAATTTTTGACCATATTGATATTTTTGATCATGCCGGCACGGATTTAAAACGAACACTAAGGAGGATTTTAAAATGCAAGCAGGAAGAATAGCTGTTCCGTCCATAGAGGCGGGTGGTATAAACGGACAAAGATCGGGGCATTTTGGCCACTGTGATGTATTCACTCTGGTGGATGTGGAAGGAGGGGAAGTTAAACAGGTCACTACGATTCCCAACCAGAGCCATGTTCAGGGCGGATGCATGGTACCTGTGAATCTTTTGGCAGACCATCAGGTGGACGCCTTGATCGTCGGGGGTATTGGCATGCGCCCTCTAATGGGTTTCAAGCAAGCGGGAATTGATGTTTACTACGACGTCGCGCGGCAGGAAATAAAACCGGTTGTAGAAGACCTCATCGCCGGAAAACTGCCGTTGATCACGGAGAATCAGGTTTGTGGCGGCGGGTCAGGAGACTGTACCGGACATTGATTTTTCGTGTCTGCGTGCTTGTGTGATAAAAATCTTTTTTGGTTTCAGGTTATAAAATTGGAAGGAACGGTAATTAAAATCGCTGTTACATCCAAGGGTACTGATATGGATTCCCAGGTTGACCCCCGCTTCGGAAGGGCCGCCTACATCCTTATCGTTGATTCGGAAACGTTTGACTTTGAGGTTCTTGATAATAAGGAGAACGTAAACGCCCTGAAAGGTGCCGGCATTCAGGCTGCCAGTATGGTAAGCAAAAAGGCCGCCGAAGTTTTGCTTACGGGATTTTGCGGACCCAATGCGTTTAAAGTCATGCAGGCTGCCAACATAGGGGTAGCCAACAATGCCGAAGGCTCTGTGGGGGATGCTGTGAGGGCATATCTAGATGGAAGTTTACCTTTATCCGACCAACCTAATGTTGAAGGACAGTGGTAAAAGGTTACCGTTCACAGGTTCGGGGTTCATAGGTTCAAGGTTAGAAGGATAGCAAAGGTTAACAAAGAAAAAGCAACCCTGAACCTGTGAACGCCCACGAAAAGCAACCCTGAACGGTGAACTCTGAACCTGTGAACGCTTACGGTAAAGATTATGCTGAAGATATTGTTGGTAAGCCCCGACAAAGGTTCTTTGTCCGAGATGGCTTCGGCTTGGGCGGAAAGCGGTGATGTCGACTTGATGTGGGCAAAATCCGGGAAAATGGCTCTGGGCATAGCTTCAGACATTGCCATCGATCTGGTGGTAACAGATGAGCGGCTTGGAGACATGACCGGTCTTGAATTTGCAGGTAAACTTCTTGCAGTAAATCCAATGATCAATTGTGCATCTGTAAACCACCTGCCGCCCGAAGCGTTTCACGAGGCTAGCGAAGGGCTGGGGTTGTTGGCCCAATTGCCTGTTCACCCCGGCAAAGAACACGCTGAGGGGCTCTTGCAGCGTCTGAAATATATAAAGAATTTAACAGCCGGCGTAAAAGGCGATATTACATAGAAAGAGATAATAGCTTTACGGACAGGGCGCCTGTTGAAAGGAATAGTGGAGCAAAGATAATGCAATCGCAAGACATTACAACAAATGATTCGGAAAGTATAGCGGAGCTGCTTTCAGGTTCAGGATATTCTGATAAGGCCATTAAATACTTTTTGGAAAAGGCCGACATGGGCAGTCTGCCGGATGCCGACCAAGTGACAGAGTTGACCGGCCCTTGCGGCGATACGATGAAAATTTATCTGAAGATAGAAGATGATAGAATCAAAGACGCTAAAATGCGAGTTCTCGGCTGTGCCGGGGCTGTTGCTTCTGCCATGGCTGCCATGGAACTTATTAAGAGCAGGACCATTGACAATGCCCTGGCGATTAAAGACCGGGATGTTTACAATTTACTGGAAGAAATCCCTGATCAGAAACAGGATTGCATTCGGTTAACGATTAAAATCCTTCAGAAAGCGATCCAAGAATATAAGTCCAACAATATTAACAATCAGCAAGGAGAATAACCATGCCTCTGTTTGATTACCTGTGCCTGGACTGCGGAAAGCTCAGCGAAATCCTCGTTACAACTTCTGATGACAAGCAGCAGTGTCAAGCTTGTAATAGTGCTAATATCAAGAAAATGATTTCAGCCCCTTCATCTCTGTCCGGAACGCCGACGTCCAATTTTCCCGGCCCCGGTGATACCGCTTGCTGCGGGTCAACCCCCACAAATGCTGCTTGTGAAGGTCCCGGCAGTTGCTGCGGTAAGTCACAGGCTTAAATTGAACCAATGATTACAGTGGATGGCTATCTGAATACCCAACCTTGCGTCTTTTGTCCGAAAACAGAGCTTCTTTCTCTTGAAAGTGTATTTTTGGATCACAAAATGCCATTCTAAGGCCTTATTTTACGCAATTATCAAGCGGTTGATCCATTATATCGAAGTGTTTCTGCGGCCCGGCCCCATTTGCGCCCATTTGCCCTACGCGTTTTCTTCCAATATTTGGTGCGTAAAGGCATCTATGAACAAAACCCTTTGCAGGATATTCCACTTCTGTCGGAAAACGATATTGTTCCTTTTGTATTTACATCCGAACAAATTGATCAATTGCTTGTCGCCGTTTGTAAAAGAATCCGTAACGCCCAATGGTGTTACTTAAAAGATTTGTCCCAATACATGGCCATGGTGATGATCGCTCGCTGTGGCCTGCGAATATCAGAACCGCTACGGCTTATATGGGGCATGTTGAGTACAAGCATACGATTAAGTACCTTAAGGTGCTGGATACAGAGCATCGAAACCGTTTGTTTTCTTTTGTCACCTCACAAAAAGAAAACAGATGAGACTTTCAACGTGTATTTATCATTTTTTTGATCAGTATCTTCCTCGCATAAAGGGCAGCAACAGAAAAACCATCAAAGCCTACCGGGATGCCTTCACCATTTTTTTGCCCTTTGCTTCCCGGCATCTTGGCATAAAAATCGACTCCCTGAAAGTTGACCATCTCTCTTCCGGCTTGATCCTGGCCTTTCTCGATTACCTTGAGTCTGATCGCGGCAATGCCGGCACAACCCGCAACCAGCGGCTGGCGGCCCTAAAATCACTGGCAAAAATGATGCGCTTTATGTATCCGCAAAACCGAGACACTGCCGAAAGGATACTGAGCATCCTCCAAAAGCGTACCCAAAGAAAACTCATCGGCTTTCTGTACCCTGATGAAATCTTTAAAATCTTTTGTGGTGTTGAGCTTACCAATAAAAATGGACTTCGTGATTATACCATCCTGCACCTGCTTGATGACGCCGGCGCCAGAGCCAGTGAAATCGCAACACTGAACCTGGACTACTTCAATACTCAGCAAAAAACACTGGCCATCCTGGGTAAAGGAAACCGTTTTCGATTGATAGAACTTTCACCGAAAACCACGGAACTCATCAAGCTCTATATGACCAAATACCGTGTCAAACCAAAACCGCTGTATCAACACCGCTTGTTTATCAACCAACGCGGGACAGAACTTACCCGGCATGGTATTTATCGCATCTGTAAAAAATATCTCACCAAAGCTTTAGTCCTAAACGTCTCAAAAACATCAATCCAGTCCATAGCTTTCGTCATTCGTGCGCAATCCGAATACTCGCCTGCGGAGAGCCGATCTCGACTATTAAAAATCACCTGGGCCATGAAAAATCCAATCCACTATGGTTTATTTACAATTGGATCTGACGCGGAAAAAAGAAGTTCAAAGAAAGTTAAAAAGGTATCACCAAAATTAAAGGGTCATCATTTTTGAGATACCTCAATGTATCACAAATTGAGTGAAAATAGGTAATTGCAGGGTATCACCGCCGTTGGGCCAAAAAATAAAACACATTTGATGGATGCATTTTCCCCAACAAGATACACCATTTCTTGATAGGCTCAATCCTTTTACCCTTAAAAAAACCAAACCCGTTTTGAACAGGGGCAAATCCTACCCATCTGCCGCTTTTTGGTTGACATATGCAATTAAGTTATTTATGATTTAGTTAAGTAAAAACTTAAATAGATATCGAATGAAAAACATGACATCCATTTTGAAAGCCCTCGCAGATGAGACTCGTTTTCAGATCATCAACCTGCTTTTGACCCATGATCTGTGTGTGGGCGCTTTGGCAAACTGTCTCACTATTTCAAAAGCCGCTGTGTCTCAGCACTTACAGGTACTCAGAAAGGCAGGATTGGTCAGAGGAGAAAAACGGGGCTACTGGACACATTATATTGTAGAAAGGAACGTCTTAAAGAAGATTGCAGACAGGTTTACTGAAATGGCAAATCATATATCCGGCCCGGAAGGTGTCTGCCTTAGAACACTACCGATTATGCCAGATAATTTTAAGGAAAGGAGGAAGATAGATATGTGTATGGATTGCTGTCAACAACCAGAGAAATTGAAAGGGAAACCTGAGGACTGTACTCCCGAACAGGTCAAGGAATGCCACGGGGACACGGAAGACCATCCTTGTAAAACTGAGAAGAAGTAAGTGATGCTATTTTCGATTATAGAAGGGCGTTTGTCTGTTGCGGGCCAGTAATAGATGGACGCCTTTTTTCTTACAAAAAGCAGCTTATTGTTCTGCCCCCTGCTTTAAGTTTAAACCATCCCAAGGGGGTTAGAAAAATTGACTATGTATTACCTATACATGCTGATAATTATTACTATTGCTATCTCTTTCTTTGCTGATCGCAACAAAACTTACAGGGCAATCAAAATCGCCATCAAAAAATTCTCCCGAATCCTCCCTGCATTTGCAGCAATGCTTATCCTTGTATCTATAATTCTTGGTCTTATTCCAAATAGCATCATTTTACATTATTTAGGAAAAAGTAACATATCTAAAGGGGTTATTATGGCATCTTTCTTCGGCTCCATAACCCTTATGCCCGGTTTCATAGCTTTTCCCCTTTGCGGCATTTTGCTTAAGAAGGGTGTGACATATACGGTCCTTTCAGCATTTACAACCACACTGATGATGGTAGGTTTTGTGACCTTTCCCTTAGAAAAAAAATATTTTGGGGTTAAAGTCACAATATTAAGAAACCTATTGAGCCTTTTCATTGCCCTCATTGTTGCGATTACGACAGGCATTTTCTTTGGAGAAATTTTTACATGGATTTAAGAAAAGTTGCTAAGTACGCTAATTTAGTCGGATTTATTGCATACTTTCTTTTTCTCTTGTTCTCATTTTGGAAAGGATTTGAGCCTGGCAAAAAAATAGCCTTTAATCTCGGCTACTTTTCCATTGAAATGTTAAAGATCCTGCCCCTTGCATTTATATTGATCGGGCTCTTTGAGGTCTGGATCAAGAAAGAAACAATAGAAAAACACTTTGGGGAAAAATCGGGTCTAAGAGGCCATATAGGTGGAATATTATTGGCAGGTACCACTGTGGGAGGGCTATATGTAGCCTTTCCCGTTGCGTATAGTCTTTATGGCAAGGGGGCAGATCTTGGAGTAATTTTCACTTACATCGCGGCTTCCGCTATTTGCCGGATTCCTATGACCATCTTTGAAGCTTCTTTCCTGGGCATCAAATTTTCCATTATTCGACTTTTTGTTTCCATTCCTTTAATTATAATAAGTTCCATGCTCTTAGGAAAATATCTTACCAAAAGAGGTCACGCAATCAAGGATGGAGAATAAAACTTTTTGGAAACCACGTGTTCTATTAAGACTATAAGCTTAGGTGTGTGATTCATAGATATCGTTTCAATTACTTGATATGAAACATGCGTTATGAATAGAGAAATAAAAGCACGATTAAAATGGATAGAGTTATATAAAGAAACACGTAATGCAGGATTAGTTTGTCGCCATTGCGGAATTTTAAGGCCCACCCTTAGAAAATGGTTCAGACGCTATGATGAATTAGGAGTTGACGGTTTATATAACAAAAGCACACGGTCTCTCCGAAGCCCGAATAAGAAAGAAACAGGCGAACAGGAGCGTCTAATTCTCGACCTCAGAAGAAAGAGAAAGCTCGGAGCGGGACTTGTCGGGCTTGTGATTGGTTTTCTGGCCGGACTGTTGGGCATTGGTGGAGGTGTCTTTGTAGTGCCTTTATTGATATATTTTCTTAATATTCCGACTAAGACCGCTGCCGCATCTTCTGTTTTTATTGTCTGTTTTTCTTCCTGGACTGGATTTGCAACCCATGCTTTCATGCATCGCATGGATTGGAAATTCCTTTTCCTGGCTGCAATTTTTTCATTTGCCGGCGGCCAGATCGGCTCACGAACTATGGCTGAAAAGCTGGGAGAGAAAACGGTTCGCATCATGTTCGGCGGGGTTCTCATGCTTTTTTGCGCAAAATTGCTCTATAGGGTCATTATATAATGGAAAGCAGTCGTGATGGAAACCTCATGTTATCAGTGGCACAGGGCGATCTCGACGCCTTTGGCGAAATTGTGCGTCGTCACGAACGCACCGCCTGGAGCATTGCCTACCGATTCCTTGGTGACTCGGCGGAGGCCGAGGACATTGCCCAACAGGCTTTTCTCAAAATTTTGGAGGCAGCTTCTGGATATCGACCGACAGCCGCTTTTCGTACCTACCTTCACCGGGTTGTCACTCGGCTTTGTATTGATCACGCCAAAAAAAAACGCCCCATCTACACCAACACTCTCCCCGAAACTCAGGACCATTCCACCGACCTGGTGCAATCCCTTGCCATGAAGGAGCGCGGAGCAACGATCCGCAAGGCCCTTGACACCCTCCCTCCAAACCAGCGGCTTGCCCTCATTCTCCGGCATTATGAAGAAATGAGCTATGTTGATATCGCCCAATCGCTGAATATATCAGTGAAAGCCGTTGAGGGATTAATTCGCCGAGCCAGAACAACTCTGAAAACCAGGCTGTCCTCGTTTTAAAAAAAGATTTTTTAAAGCGGGGGTTTTCCCCTGCTCGTTCGTTTTTAAGGTATTAACAAAGGAGATGACATGCGCTGTAAAATAATTGTCGCGCTCTTGAGCCCATATGTGGACGACGCGCTTTCAAAAAGCCGGAAACACGCTGTCGAACAACATTTGAGAGCCTGTGAGGCGTGTCGGGCGCAGCTGGAGCGCATCCGCCAGCTGGGAAATTTGCTGAACGACCTGCCTGTACCTCCTGTCCCAGAGGGTTTTGCGGCCAGGGTCATGGCGGAGGCGAAAACCAGGCTCCCTGAGACAAAACCAAAACGGATACTGTCGCCGGTCATATGGGATCCGCTACGGTGGTTTGCGGAGTTTTCGGCCCCTATGCGTCTTGCCGCCTGCGCCACTGTTCTGTTGGCCTGTGTTGTCGGCCTGACCATGGCCGGTGGTCTTCTTGTGAATGAACAGGAACAAGTTAAGGGGTCTGTAAAGAACCAATACGGCTTGGAGTGGTTTGATTCAACGCCACCCGGGTCAGTAGGTTCGGTCTATCTTGCCATGACCTCCCCATTTAATGAAGAAGGAAATATACGATGAAAAGAAATATCAAGACCCTGGCTATCATCTTTTCGGTGGTGTTGAACATCGTTTTCACCGGGGCATACCTCTACCATAGATCGGATACGGACCTTTCAATAGACCGTCATTTTACGAATCGCCGTCATCTTCTCTACGAGGAGTTGAATCTGAGCCAAGAGCAGCTCGATAAAATCGAGCCGATTCGCGACCGGTTCCATGCCTTTCTCGACCAACAGGGGCACGCGATTCAGGACAATCGGCTCGAGCTTGTCGATCTTTTGGCCAGGGAAAATCCCGACCGTAAGGAGATTGACGACAAACAAAAGAAAATTCGAGCCCTGCAAGGGCAGATGCAGGAAAAGGTAATTGACCACCTCCTTGAGGATAGCAGAATCTTTACGACTGAACAACGAGCGAAATTCTTTGCGCTTCTCAAGGGACGAATTGAGACAAATGAAGAGGGTTTCCCCAGAAGAAGCGGTCTTAGGCGAGTGCTTGGCAATGATGAATCGACTCGCCGCAGGGAGAATGAGCCCAAATGAAAAGCATTGTGATTTTGCTGACCGCTTTTGTTCTTGGCGGATGCGCTATCATGCGGTCTACCGATCCATACTTGTCTGTCAGCATGCCGTCTCGTTCTCTTTCAGCGCGTACGTCACCTCCGGTATCACCCGCCAAGATGCCGGAAGGACCGCTGACCTTACAACGGGCCATCGAAGTGGCGCTCGCCAATAATCCGGAAGTCACTGCGCGAGGCTGGGACGCGACGGCTGCGCAAGCCAGGCGAGACCAGGCTTTCGGAGCGAGGCTGCCCCGTCTCGGCATAGTGAGCGGCTATGCTCATTCCCTTGACGAACAAAGGCTCATTGCCGCCAGTAAGAACGCAGAGCCGGGGCTCTTGCAAGCTATTTCATGGGGAGGCGGACTGCCCGCATGAAACCCGTCGACATACTGAGGAGACTCTGAAAACCGGAACCTTAACCTTCTTGACCGATGTGCCGGTCAGGAGACCCGGCGAGATGTCATAAGGCTCACAATATGAGCAGGAAGCCTGGGTAGTTTGTATTCAACCGGATACCAGAGTGAGTAGTTTTTATGCAGCTTTTGAGAGTTGAAGCCAAGCAGTGGCGCCTGCATATTCTCTTGGAAACAGGAATTATCCTTTATTTTTAGGAGAGTTATGTGCCCAGAAAAGTTTCTGGCATATTCTATGCGAAGTTCCTCTTAAGAAAGGGATAGACTGAGTTAAAAGAATCTTCTCGATTTACATCCCCCTCAGAGGTCAAGAATCACGCACTGAGGATACTAAAACCACGAAGAAAGGAGGTGATTAAGATGAAAAAGACCGCAATCGTAGGTTTATGTGGGATTCTGGCGCTGTCTCTGGCAGCAACTGTTGCCCTGGCCTGGGGTCCCGGCTTCGGACCCTGGTTCGGGCGGGGTTTTGGAGGACCGGCAAACGGGGTTCCACCCATTCCAGATCTGACAGCGGAGCAATCTGATCAGATTCAGGCTTTGAGGGATGGCTTTCTGGAACAGATTGAGCCGCTTCGGGAAGATCTCTTCACAAAAGGGACGGAGCTTCGAACCCTTTGGTCCTCCCCTAACCCTGATGCGACTGCAGTGACAGCCAAGCAGAAAGAAATCCTGGATCTGCAATCAACGCTGCAGGAGAAAGCCACAACTCTCGGGCTTGAGATCCGGAAGGTGCTCACGCCGGAGCAATTGGCGCAGTTGCCTGCTTTCAGCCAGGCCTCGGGATATGGCCCTGGTGCAGGCTTTGGGCCTAGAGGCTTTGGCCCTCCCATGATGGGCATGAGAGGTCCATTTGGTCGCTGGTAATCCAAACAAGGGGCGGGGACACATCTCCGCCCCATCCCTCTTACTGGGGGAATGGAATGGGAATCCATCAACATGATCAGAGGAATAACACAGGAAACAAGTGTATTCCGGATAAGGACGATGAGCCCCTTCATCTTTTCAAAAGATTTCAGGCGATGGCCAAAGGACATAAGACCCGCTGTTGCGCTCCTCATCCTCACCATTTTGCTTTCCATTCTTCTGGATAGACTTCTAATTTAAGGAGAGAAACATATGGGTTTAATCATAGCAGAAAATATCACCAAGGATTACCATGTCGGAGAGGTCACCGTCAGGGCTCTGAAAGGGGTGAGTTTTAACATGGATACTGGTTCCTTTATGTCCCTCCGGGAGTGGGAAGACGACGTTACTGAATCTCATCGGCTGTCTCGATAAGCCCTCAGGAGGCCAACTTCTCGTCGCGGTAGTGGATGTATCGAGCTTCGGTAAAAGGGATGCGGCGGTTTTCAGGGGCAAGAAAATTGGTTTTATTTTCCAGGACTTTAATCTGATACCCATCCTCACAGTTCTTGAAAATGTTGAGTATCCGCTGCTCATGGTTCAAAACGCACCACCTGGAGATAGAAAAAAAGGGTGATGAATCTCTTGGAAGCCGTGGGGATGCGGGAGCAAAAGGACAAGTACCCGGACCGGATATCGGGCGGAAAGAAGCAGAGAGTGGCCGTCGCAAGGGCGCTCGTGACGAACCCGGAGCTCGCCCTTGCCAAGAGTGCTGAAAGCGCGGCATCCACGGCAGTGCGGCTCCCGGTGAGCATCTCTCTTGGTCTCACCACATCCGCTCTGGCACTCTCCTTGCGTGCAGGGGCTCTTGCAAGCTATTTCATGGGGAGGCGAACTGCCCGGATGAAACCCGCTGACATACTCAGGAAGCTTTGATGAATGGGCAGCGTACTTTAACAAAGAACGTTATTGTTGGTAACTATAATAACTCTGGGAGGAATGGATATGCACATGATTAAGGGAGAAGATCTCTCCAAAACATATCATACGGGCGAGGTGGCGGTCGATGCCCTCAAGGGTTTGGATTTTTCTATCGAAAAAGGCGCGTTTGTTTCTTTTGTAGGACCTTCGGGAAGCGGTAAAACCACCCTGCTCAACCTCATTGGATGCCTGGACCGACCGACAAAAGGAAGCCTGCTGGTGGCCGGTATGAATGTGTCCGATTTTAACCGTAAAGACTCGGCCCTGTATCGTGGAAAACACATTGGTTTCATCTTTCAGAGTTTCAACCTGATTCCGGTGCTGACGGCCTTTGAAAATGTGGAATACCCGCTTATTATGGTTCAAAGCGTCCCAGCAGCCGAACGAAAAAAACGGGTGCTGGAACTGCTTGATGCCGTCAGCATGATCGACCGGCAAAGCCAGCTGCCGGACCAGTTATCCGGAGGGCAAAAGCAACGGGTGGCCATTGCCCGGGCGCTTGTTACCCACCCGGATCTGGTTTTGGCCGACGAGCCGACCGCCAATCTGGATCATGACACCGCGTATGGGATCATCCGCTTGATGAAAAAAATCCGCCAGGAGGTTCAGACTACTTTTGTCTTTTCAACCCACGACACACGCATTATCGGAGAGGCCGAACTCATCTACCGGATCGAAGACGGTGTGCTGAAAAACGGAAACATGAAAGGGGGCACCGATGTTTAATTTGTTTAAAATCGCCGGAAGAAACCTGCTCAGATATAAAAGGCGAACACTGCTGACATTGAGTCTGATTGTTCTTGGTGTGGTGTTTGTTGCGGTCTTTATCGCGGTCACCGGTTCTTTTAAAGCCATGATGATCGGACAGATTACCGATTCCTTTGTCGGGCATATGCAGATCCACCGTAAAGGGTATTTGTCATCGATAGATACGCTGCCACTGACCATGAATCTAAAACCGAAAGCTGTTGGGAAGATTGAGCATCTGCTGCAGGAAACCGCCGGGATAGAAGCTTATTCGCCGAGGATCAAATTCGGCGGGATGTTCAGCAATTTTGCCGAAACCAGCAATATCCGGCTAAACGGCGTTTTCCCGGAAAAAGAGATGAGCACCGTACCGCTTTTTCTTTCAAGAATCAAAAGTGGCGACGGCAACCTCAAAAAGGGAGAGATCCTGGTCCCGGAACTACTGGCCAGAGGCATGAAAGTCAAGGTGGGGGATGCGGTGGTTATCATCGCTACCAATAAGGACGGCTCCGTAAATGGCAAACAATTCACCATAGGAGGTATCATCGAGAGCGCCACCGGTCCCGGCGGCCGGGACGGTTATATCCATATCGAGGATGCCATGGAAGTTCTCAGGATGGACGAGATGGAGATCAGTGAAATCGCCCTGCGGGTAAAGAACTTTGGCGGGCTGCATGCGATATACGATACCCTGAGCGGTTTGCTTTCCCAGGAAAAAAACAAAATGGGAAAACCCGTATTTGAGGTGCATACCTGGGAAAAATTATCTCCGTTTTACAACATCGCCCGCATGATCGATGTAATGACTCTGTCCATCAAGCTGATGCTGATTGCCATTGTGCTGATCAGCATCATGAATGTGATGATCATGGCAGTGTATGAGCGGGTCCGCGAGATCGGCACGATGGCGGCCATTGGGACACTGCCCGGGAAAATACTCTCTCTTTTCGTCATAGAAGGGTTCGGGCTCGGCCTGATCGGTGCGATAAGCGGCAGCCTGATCAGCGGTGCCGTTATCTATATCATCAATCTGTCGAAAATTACGTTTGACTTCGGCAGACAGAAAGGAATGCTCGTTTCGGCAAGCATCAGCCCCAATGATCTGGTGATGATTTCGATCATTGTCATCATTGTGTCCATCCTGGCAAGCCTGCAGCCGGCGATTAAAGCATCTCGGATGGATCCGATCAAGGCCTTGGGGCATATTTAAGCGGTATTACGGCGAACCGCTCAGGCTAAGGCACTTTTCTTAAAATGATACTGGATAAAAGGAGATCACAATTGGCTATTATTAAATATATTTTTCTATCGCTCGTATTGTCGGTACCTGCATATGCCATGGACGCGAATCAACTGCTCAAACAGGTGGACCGGAATCTGACGCCTCTTTCCTATGAAGCTTATCGAAAGCTGATCAATATCGAACCCAGCGGACGCAAAAAGGAATTTGTCCTATACACCGCCAAAAAGGGCAAGGATAAGGTGGCTGCACTTTTTCTCTCACCTGCCAGCGAAAAAGGCCGCAGCACCTTGAGAGCTGAGGACAACATGTGGCTTTACATACCGAATATCGCCAAACCGGTGCGAATCACCAGCCTGCAATCCGTTGTCGGGGGGATATTCAATAATGCCGATATCCTGCGGCTGGATTATGCAGACGAGTACAACGCCGTAAATTTGGTAGATCAGGGCAAAGAATATCTTCTACATTTAAAGGCCAAAACGAAAACCGTGGCCTATGACCAGCTCAGAATGTGGGTAGATAAAGACCGACTCTCGCCAATCCGGATTGAATGTCTAACGGAAGCCTCCATGCTGATCAAGACCCTTTATTTTAAGGACATTAAAGACTTTGGAGCTGGCATCGTCAGACCGGCGGTCGTTGAAACTGACAGCCCGCTTTACAAGGGATACAAATCAGTCATGATCTTTGCAAATGTTCGCAAACGGGAATTTAATGATGAGATTTTTACGTTGACGTTTATGTCCAAGCTAGATTCATTGCGGTAGAAGTTAAAAGCAGATCTGAAATTTAACTGCATATTGTATGGCGTGCAAATTTAAAATCATGAAATTCTTTTTGCTGAAACGGATTCTTTTGGTGGTTTTCGTACTTTGGCCCGTATTTTCCTTGGCGGCCAACGACTATACATTTGATCTATCGGAAATTGAGAAGAAGCCTTACAGTATTGGCGGTTTTCTCGAAATCCGGCCGGTGCTTTCCGGCCTGAATCGCGACTCGGCCTTTTACCGGCTTAAATACTTTAATCAGGACCCAGAGAGCGTTCTTGACGAGTATAATATGGGGCTTCGGCTGGAGGGGAGCTACGAGAAGGGCAAGGCCGGCGTCCATTTCAGAACCGATACCGTCCTTCGCTATGATGATCAGGGCTGGAGCGATGATATCGGAGTGCTGGAAGGATATCTCTCCCTAAAACCGACAACCGGTTTTTCCCTAAACGCCGGCAAAAGGGTTGTTCCGTGGGGAAAAGGATATGCCTTTAACCCGGTGGCGTTTGTGTCCCGACCCAAAGATCCCAACGATCCAACCGAGGCCCTTGAAGGCTTTTATATGATCGATGTCGACTTCATCAAAAGCTATGAAGGGCCGCTTAAAACTTTGGCTTTCACCCCGGTATTTCTTCCTGTTACAAACGACATAAATGATGATTTCGGGGAAGCCGACCATATCAATTTCGCGGCAAAACTCTATCTGCTGCTTTGGGATACGGATTTGGACTTTATGGTTTTCACAGGTGACAGTCGTACGACCCGCTACGGGTTGGATTTTTCACGGAATATCCTGACAAATTTTGAAATTCATGGAGAGGCGGCCTGGGTCAACGACTTTCAAAAGAAATCTATCGACAGCCAGGGTAAGCTCACCATGGAAACGGCGGATGTCTTGCAGGCGCTTTTGGGCATCCGGTATCTGACCGCCAACGATATTACTTATATTATCGAATATTATCATAACGGCGGCGGTATTGAAGTGGACGATGCTGAGAATTTTTACAAATTTATAGAAAGTGCCTATAATCGGTATCTTGCTAACGGCGACAGTTCGCAGCTTGCGCGAGCCTCTATGCTGTCTCGTGGCACGTTAGCCTCCGCCAAGCCGATGCGCGATTATTTGTATTTCCGTGCAAGCATCAAAGAACCCTTCGACATCCTCTATCTTACACCCGCCATCACCTTGATTGTGAATCTGAACGATCAGAGCATTTCCCTTACGCCGGAATTGGCCTACACCCCGATAACTAATCTGGAACTGCGACTGCGCAGTGCTTTTCTAATTGGAGCCCAGCGGACCGAGTTCGGTGAAAAACAAAACGATTGGCGTACTGAGCTTCGCGTGCGATATTTCTTTTAAACAAACAATGATGCCAGACTTTTGGATTACCTTGAACAATAAAGACTATCTTTGGTATGCTTGAGACCATCGATATTTAAGAACAATATAACTATTAACAACTTAAGTTGGGGTGGCAACGTATTATTGAAGAAAGAAAAGTTGAACTTAAAACATTTAAATGCCATACCATGCTTCCAATCATATGTTTGTATGATAGGCTCCCCACCCAGGCAAACAAATTCCCTTTTGAGGAACCGCCGATAATTGTTTAATAAACCGGATGAGAAAACAACCAGTGAAGACCTTATGGGCAGGATCAGGCTCGGGGACAAGCATGCCTTTGAAGTGCTGATACACCGCCATCAACAGTCGGTTCTGAATTTTATTTTTCGCTTTATGGGAGATCCTACTGAGGCTGAAGATCTGACCCAAGAGGTGTTTTTAAGAGTCTGGAAAGCAGCGGGGACCTACAGGCCTGATGCTAAATTCACGACCTGGTTATATCGAATCGCCACGAACCTATGTATCAATAAACAACGTGCAATCCGTATCAACAGGTTGTTTGCCCCATCTCACTCTCAAGAACAGAGACAGGATCCCAAAGACTCGTTCATCACCGATGAAGGTGCTGAGCTTTTAACCCCCGAAGATCGCCTTATTGATTCTGAACAATCGGTCCAATTATTAAGGGCACTCAATAAGTTGCCCACCAGCCAGCGGTTCGCCATTGTTTTAAAAATTTACGACGAGATGTCCTATCAAGAAATCGCTCAAATCATGGACCGTTCGGTCTCTGCTGTTGATTCTCTACTCATCCGAGCCAAAAAAAATCTTCGGGAAAAATTGACCGGGAAAAAATAAAAGCGCAGGTTTTTGGCTTTTTAGTGGTTTAAGTTATCAGAAAGAAAAAATTTTCATTCTCTGAAGGGAACAAATATGATCCGCAAAGTTTTTTTTACCACCTTTGTCCTGTGTCTTTCATTGGCAGCCAGCGTGGCAGGCGACACATCGTTCGATGTCACAGTTTATGGGAACTTCAAAAGAATGTTGCATACAGGTGATGCATCCGGGAAAGTTGCGCTGTTATCCACTTCCCGTTTAGAAGGGATATATGGCGTTGGAGCCCTCGCTGATCTGCGTGGTGAAATCCTTGTCTGGGACGGAAAAGTTTTAGTAACACCGGGTGAATCAGACACGGGTTCTACCCGGTCCGCGACCTCGGAAGATCAAGCGACGCTGCTTGTGACCGCTCGGGTAAAGGAATGGTTTGAGGTTCAAATACCTCATGACATGACGCAACGGGAATTTGAGCGGTTTGTCATCGATAGCGCAGACTCAGCCCGTATTGACATTAACAGGCCTTTTCCATTTATCGTAAGGGGTGAGATTACAGATTACACCTGGCATGTGATCACGGGTGCCGTGAAGCGCCTCGATGGCGGTGTGCAGCACCGACAAGGACATGCAAACAACCTCTCTTTTTCAGGCTCAAAGACAGCGGGCAAACTCATCGGTTTTTACTCGGCCGAAGAATTCGAAGGCGTGATTTCCCATCCGGGCGAACGTTTTCATGTTCACTACGCTGACAATCATTTTAGCACATCCGGGCATTTGGACAGCTTCGGCCTTGGGGAAGGAGCCGTATTGCTATTGCCAAAGCCATGATTTGCATCGAACAAGCATCTCGCAACCGCATCAACGCGGCACCTTATCAGCCCTGAAAACGCGGTTCCATCTTGTCTCTAACGCCATAGGATTACCATGGAAACATGCCGGAATATCAGAAAGAAGCTGTCAGCCTATCAGGACCGGGAACTGGGTCCGGCTGAAAAAGATGCCATCGAAGCCCATCTTCGCATCTGTGAAGCCTGCCGGAAAGAACATGAGGCGTTGCTGCAGACCTATAGAATTCTCAGGAGCTTGCCTGAGATCGAAGCGACCCCTGGGTTTTCCCGCCAAATCGTGGAAAAGGCCACACAAAGGCAGGAACCGGAGTGGATTAGAGCCCTTGGAGCGGCTTTCCGATTATTGCCAGCGCCCACAGCCATGGTCACACTGGCCATAGTGGGGTTATTGACAGGGGCGCTGTTAGGAAATTTCTTAACAGCAAGACAATTTGATCCCCTGCCGCCATTTTCCGCCTCTCATACAGACAAGGCTCTTACACTGGCATCTGTTCAAGTATTTGATGCAACGCCACCAGGTTCTTTTGCAGGAGGTTACCTGAGATTGGCAACATACACACGGGAGACACGCCATGAGAAATAGATGGATTGTAATGTTTTTGGTTTTATCCCTTGCAATAAACGTGTCTGTCTTGGCAGCGGTCGGATATAACTTCTATAGGAACCGCCACCAGCCGTCAACAACCGCTGGTTATTCACATGATAGGGAGCACCATTTTTACGAGGTGCTGGGACTCACACCAGGGCAACTGGAAAAGATGACCCCCATGGCGGCATCGTTTCATGATCGCCTTGAAAGCCTCTATTCCGACATGGGGGAAGAAAAAGACGCCCTGATAAACCTTTTGGGAGGTGAAGGTGAGTCGCCAACCCGGATCGAAGCGTTGCGCAAAGAGATGGCCGCTATTCAGGATGACATTCAAAAAGCGGTGATCGCGCATGTCCTCGATGTCAAAGAAATCCTGGATCCCAGCCAACGGGAACGATTCTTCGACCTGATAGACAGGAGTATGGCCCAGGATAACGGTATGCTCGTTAAAGCAGGAGAAAAATAATGGATTTACACTATATGGTAAAAGAGCTGTGGTATCGCAAACGAAGAACGCTGACGGCAACGATCGGTCTGGCCGTGGGCATGGCCATTTTGATCACCATGAATGCCCTTTCATCGGCATACACCGAAGCCGCCCGCATGCCCCTTAAGGAAATCGGCGCGGACATCACTGTGCAACGTGCCGGCGATGTCCCTGAAGACCTCACCGGACCGGTCTTTGCGTGTTCCGCCGTCACCATTCGAAAAAATGAGATCGAACGAATTAGTACACTTCCAGGGGTTCAGGGATTCGCCCAAGCGCTTTTAGTCTGGGTCTTTGATGCCGACCGCTTTGCCATCGTATTGGGGATTGACCCTTCAAATCCTGTCGGTCCCGGTGTGTTGCGTACACAGCTAACCGATGGAAGATTCTTGGAAAAGGGTAAAAAGCAAGCCCTTGTCGAGGCCTCTTTTGCGAAGAATTTTAACCTTAAAACCGGAGACACGGTAACGGTAGCCGGTAGAACCTATCCTGTGGCAGGCATCGTAGATGCATCCCGAGCGACCAAAATCGCTGTCGCCCATATTTATCTTCCAATGGAAGAAGTCCAGAAAATGGCAGCTGCATCCAAACAGGTGCAGGCCGTTTCGCCATTTGATAAGGATGATGCGAACATTTTATTTATCAAAGCAGCACCCGGGCAAATTGATGCGCTTGCCCATTCAATCAAAGATATCATGGGTGACAAGGCCAGTGTGGCGACTCCGGCTTCCTTTTTAAAGCGATTGGGGAGTCTGTTCGCGCTATCTGACAATTTTTCTTTGGTCACTTCACTGATTGCCGTTGTTGTCACACTCTTAATCGTTTTAAAGACCATGGCGGCAAACCTGACAGAGCGAACCGGGGAGATCGGTATTCTCAAAGCAGTGGGGTGGTCCAACGGTAATGTGGTCAGCCAGCTTGTGGGAGAGTCGATCCTTCAATGTTTTATCGGCGGCATCCTGGGCCTTCTATTTGCAATTTTGGCCGCATCGGCACTGGGGTTCATGCAGGTCAGCATTCCCATCCCGTGGGAAATGAGCCCCACCCCGCATTTTCTTCCAGGAGGCGGGGACCCGGCTTTTAAAACGCTTCGATTGCCTGTTCACGTATCGTGGAAGCTGGCTGGAGTTGCCATCCTGTTATCCTCACTTATCGGTGCCGTAATCGGCGGTTTTTTGAGCCGTCGCATTGCTCGCATAAAACCCTCGGAGGTACTTCGATATGAATAATCACCATATCATTTCAGCAACGGATTTGAATAAGGATTTCGACTCTCTCCAAGTGGTTAAAGGTGTCAATCTCGATGTCAACAAAGGGGAATTTGTTGCGATTGTAGGGAAATCCGGCAGCGGAAAGACAACCCTTTTATCCCTGCTTTCAGGGCTGGAGCGCCCTTCATCAGGACGGGTTATTCTAGACGGTAGAGATATAACAGATTCATCTGAAAATGAACTGGCGTTGTTTCGTCGCGATACAGTGGGATTTGTTTTCCAGTCATTTCATCTGATTCCGACCTTATCCGCTTGGGAAAATGTGGCACTGCCCCTTTTTCCGGTAAAAATATCTGCAGAAAAACGCAGGGAAAGGGCACTGGAACTGCTCCGGCAAATGGAGATGGAACATCGCGCCGAGCACCGGCCCTCAACGCTATCAGGGGGAGAAAAACAAAGGGTGGCCATTGCCCGAGCGTTGATCAATAATCCCAAAATCGTTTTTGCCGATGAGCCTACCGGGAATCTGGATTCTGCGACCACTGATGCAATTTTGGAGATTTTAAAGTGTCTTCATGCGGACAACGGATTATCTCTTGTGATGGTCACCCACGATTTGGATCTGGCCGAATCATCGGATCGAATTATCCGCATGCAGGACGGGGAGGTTTTATCATGAAAAAGTTCTATTCTTTTTTTATCATAGGCATTGCTCTATTTATTGCACCGACGGTTTCTTTTTCCAAGAACCCGGTGCAAATCGATGTCCTCTACCTGAATCACGGCCCGCTGCAGCCAACTTTACGAGAGCTTCGTGCTCTTTTTCCGGAATACGGTGATAAATTAGCTGTCTCCTGGTACGATTTTGATAGTGATGAGGGCGAGCGCTTTAAATCCAAAATGGGAATAAGCCATCATACGCCGCTTGCCATCTGGATTGACGGCCGGTCCGAACTGATGAATAACGGCCGCACAATAAAATTCGAAGGATTCCCCACCGGGTCCGGTCCATCCTTTTTTCAAGGAAAATGGAAGTTGGAAGACCTGGCCATCATACTTGATCGGGTGACCGGGAAGAATTGAGGCTACTATGTACTATCGATACGTTATAAAGGAACTCCGGCACCGATCCAACAGGACCCTGGTGAACGTTTTCGGCATAGCAGTCGGGATAGCCCTGTTTGTTTCCATTAGTGCCGTATCAACGGCTTACAAAACCGCAGCCAGCCGACCATTTAAAAATATCGGGGCGGATCTGATCGTTCAGCGTGCGGAAAAACAGCAGGACCAACCGGACAAGCGTATAAAATCCATGCGCGGCATACGTCTTCCTTTTTCAAACCAGCTCTTTGAAGCACAGGACCTGTTAGCGCTGCAACGAATTGAGGGGATTGATGCCACCACCCATGCACTTTTACTGTGGGAATTTGCAGAAAATGGCTTTAGAACCATAATGGGGGTCGATGCCGGGCAGTCTTCTCTGGGTGCCGGGAAGGTGCGGGATTGGGTTAAGCAAGGGCGTTTTCCTGAAAAGCCAGACGAAATCGCATTGGAAAAGCATTTTGCCAAGTTTCAGAAGATCAAGCCGGGAGATACGTTTCAGATTAGCGGGCACACTTTCACTATCGTAGGCATTATTGAAATCAAAGAAGGTGCCCAAGTCGCAGCCGCCAACATTTACATGCCTCTTGGTATTGCGCGGATGCTGCTAGCGCGAAAACCGGATGCAATGAATCTGATCTATTTGAGATTGAATGATCCCTCAATGCTGAACCAAGTAAAATCTCAGCTCGCAGCACAAATCAAAGGGGCATCGATCAGCAGTTCCGATTCATTTCTTGAACTCATGGGCGGGGTTTCCATGATTTCAGAAAAGTTTTCTCTTATTGCCTCCATGGTGGCATTGCTGGGAGCCGTATCGCTGATAATGAAAACGATGATTGCCAATCTGGTTGAACGTTCCCATGAAATCGGCATTTTAAAGGCTGTTGGCTGGACCCATCAGGAAATACAAAAGCAGTTGACAGCCGAGGCATTTGTTCAGACCCTTGCAGGGGGATTGTTGGGGATTCTGGTAGGATATTTTATCTCCTTTTTACTGGGCTTTCTTTCTATTACCATACCGATCCCGTGGGAACTTAACCCTGTCCCAGCCATGGCGAAACAAGCCCAGGCGGCAAGCCAAATTGTGAGGCTTCCGGTTTCTGTGTCCTTGCCTCTTGCTGCGACTGCCATGGGATTATCGGTGATAATCGGTTGTGTAATCGGTTATGTGACAGGTCGGCGAACTTCGAAAATGAAACCAGTTGATATTTTACGACAGCTATAGATAACAACGACCCCTTTTAAATAGTTAAAAACCATTGCACATTTGCAGCATCATTGCATTGCATAAACGCAACAATGCAAAGTCCGCTCAATCTTCCATCAACCATTGATTATCGTATATTTCTTTTCAATTCACCAATTTATCCCTGCCGGCGCACCCTTTCTCAATATGGCACGGAAAGTGCTATCTAAGACAGTGAAGTGTTAACGAACAATATCATGGGAAAGGAGATTCACTATGAAAGTTGCTGTTAGTTCCAGTGGCAAAAATCTTGACGCGTCGATCGATCAGCGATTCGGTAGATGTGCATATTTTTTGATGGTTGAAACGGACGATATGAGTTTTGAAATCTTTGATAATGAAAGTGCCGCCTTGGGAGGCGGTGCCGGCATCCAATCGGCCCAGTTTGTCATCTCCAAAGGAGCCGGGGCCGTCATAACCGGTAATTGCGGCCCCAATGCTGTGCAAGTCCTTGCTGCAGTCGGCATGGATGTGTTCCTCAGTGTCACGGGGACAATTAAAGCCGCCGTGGAAATGTATAAAAGCGGGAATTTAACACCGGCCGGCAAAGCGAATGTAGCTGAATATAGCGGTTTGAGC
>JABMQM010000525.1 GCA_013203195.1 Desulfobacteraceae bacterium
ACCGTTTCCATCAGCCGTTTTTTTCGAGATCGCAATTTTTGGCACACCCTTGAAAAATAGTTGCTTTCCGAGATTCTTGAATCCCGGGCAGGGAAAGTTAAAGTCTGGTCAGCCGGCTGCGCCTGCGGAGAGGAAGCATACAGCTTTAAGATTGTCTGGGAAGGCCTGAAAAAAAGTTATGATAATCTTCCAAAGCTTGAAGTGCTGGCTACCGATATTAATCCTGCCTACCTGGAAAGGGCTCGGGCCGGAGTCTACTCCGCCGGCAGCCTTAAAGAAGTAAAAAAAGAGCTTATATCAAAATATTTTCATTGGCAAAGAAGTAAAAATCAATATGCAATCAAAACTGCGCTTGCCAAAGACGTAGCCTTTAAAATACATTACCTGCTTTTAGATCCTCCCGGCTCGAATTTCGATGTCATATTTTTGAGAAACAATGTACTTACCTACTATGAAGACCGGTTGAGAAAAAATGCTCTTGGCAATGTGATGGAAAGCCTTGCCCCTTCCGGATTATTAGTAATAGGGTCCCATGAAACCCTGCCTTATGAAAGGCATGATCTGGTGCGCGTTGCACCCCATCCCTTTGTCTTTCGGAAACGTGACTTGTGAGGATATTAAGGAAGGCGGCAAATCGATTCTTATTGAAAAGATTCCTTGCAGAGGTCAGCAAACATAATTTAAAATACAAGTAGTGAGCTTTCTTGATATTTTTAGCGGTTTTGTTTGCGCTCAATTAGGGTGCAAGTTAGGGGGTGACACATGAAGCGAATGTTAAAATGGATAACGATAATAGGCGGCTGCCTGATTGTGGCTATAATTGCGGCCCTTCTTATCATACCCAGATTTGTAAACTTTGAAAAATACAAGCCGCAGATTGAACAGCGGGTTGCCGATGCTACCGGCCGCACGTTTTCCGTGGGGGATGATCTGCGTCTTTCCTTATTCCCCTGGGCGGGAGTGTCATTTTCCGACCTCAAGTTGGGGAGCCTGCCGGGGTTCGATGAAAAGGATTTTGTGACCGTGAATTCCTTTGAGGTGCGCGTAAAGCTTTTCCCTCTACTGTTCAAGGATATCCAGGTAAAGCGTTTTATGCTAAAAGGGGCTCGCATTGTATTGGAAAAGAGTAAAGACGGCCGGGCCAACTGGATTTTTGCCAAAAAAAGTCCGGGTGCGATCAAATCCGAAATTTTACCGGCAAAGTCCCAGCCACCTGTAAACAAGTCCGGGGAGGGGTCCCCGACGGAGAAGTCAAAATCATCCGCAAACAAGTCCGGAAAAGGACTCCAACTCAAGTCTATTGTAGTGGGAGATTTTGCAGTCACCCAAGGGTCTGTTCTTTGGATTGATCATATCAAAGGCCGGCGCAGAGAGATTTCAGATGTTAACCTTAAGCTTCAAGATGTTTCCCTGGAACGTCCGTTTAAGCTTTTTTTCGCCGCACGGCTGGATGACATGCCTCTGTCCCTGCAAGGTAGTTTGGGACCTTTGGGGAAGGACCTTGGTAAAGGGGACGTGCCCTTCGATGTTACCTTCAAAGCGCTGGAGCAACTGGAAGCCGGCCTGAAAGGACGGATTGTCGATCCTGTTGCCAAGCCACGGTTCCAGCTTGACGTGCTGGTATCCCCATTTTCGCCCCGCAAGCTGCTGGCTGCCCTGGGGCAACCTTTCCCGGTGAAAACTTCTGATCCCAAGGCCCTGAATAGCGTGGCTTTCAAAGCCAGAGTTGAGGGAGATAATCAGCGTATATCGGTGTCGGACGGTGTTGTGGATTTCGATGCATCCAAGCTGAAGTTATTCGTCAGCGTTAAAGAATTTTCCAAGCCGAATGTGACATTTGATGTTGATCTTGACAAAATCGATCTGGATCAATATTTGCCGCCGCCAGGTGCAAAGAAAACTGCAGAAGACGTTGCCAAGGTCAAAACCCCGGGAAGCGACCCCGAGACCAAAGCAACAGAAAGCGCACCAAAGGACAAAACCTCAAAAAGTGCTTCAAAAGCCGAAGCATCAGGAAATCAGCCAAAAGTCAAAGCAGCAAAGCCTGACAAAAAAAAGATCGACTACGCGCCCTTGCGGCGGCTGGTCATAAACGGGGCTGTCAAAATTGGGAAACTCAAAATCAAGAACGCCAAAATGGAGGATGTTCGTCTCAAAATTACCGGAAAAAACGGCATCTTTAATCTGGCTCCCTTCAGCATGGCATTATATCAAGGTGGTGTTGCGGGTAAAGCATCGTTGAACGTAAAGAAGAATACTCCCAAGGTCAAATTTAATATAGATGCCAAGGGAATCCAGGCCGGTCCCTTGCTCAATGATGTCCTCAAGAAGGACTTTCTGGAAGGGACTTTAAAGGCTGAGATAAACATGGCCCTGTCAGGGGATGCGCCCGCAACGATTAAAAAGACCATCAGCGGTAACGGAGTTTTGCTGTTTCGTGACGGCGCTGTTAAGGGGATCGATTTGGCGGGAATGGTTCACAATATTAAAGCCACCTTTGGGCAGGTCGAGCAAGGTACTGAAAAGCCCAAAACGGATTTTGCCGAATTTCACGTCCCGTTTACTATTAAACGCGGGCTGACTGAAACATCCAACACCAGGCTTCTGTCACCCCTGCTGCGAGTGTCGGCGGCCGGGAAAGCCGACCTGGTCACAGAGGCCCTTGATTTTAGGGTCGAGCCCAAGTTTGTTGGTACACTCAAAGGGCAGGGGGATACCAGAGAACGCTCCGGTATCATGGTGCCTGTACTGATTAGCGGAAGTTTTTCTTCGCCGGAGTTTCGTCCCGATCTGGAAGGACTTTTAAAACAACAGATCGAAAAAGAGCTTCCAAAACTGCAGGAAAGACTTTTGGGCGGCGATAAGCAGAAAGGTGAATCCAAATCTTTGGAAGAACAGCTTAAAGGCTTCTTTAAAAAACTCCCCTTTGGGCAATAAAAAGAGAAAATAATTATTTTCCGAAACGCTTGGTAATGTAAGCGAAATCATGGGCAGTAAAAATCTGAGCAAAGCGTTGGCCGTGCTTGCTGTTTGTTTTGTAAAAAGCGATGCAGTCTTTTACTATTGCAAGGACTTCATCTTCATTGAAAATACCGGGTAATTCTCTGGCAAGCTGGGGATGCCGGCCGAGTTTGCCGCCAATCTGTACTCTAAAACCCTTGTCGCCTGCGGTAATGGTTCCGGTGGGGCAGGCGTCGATGCACAGGCCGCATTGCAGGCACAGGTTATAATCAACTTCACAGGTTGCATCGGCGTTATTGATGGTAATCGCATTTTCTTTGCAGACTTCAACACATGCTTCACATTCGTTGCAGGCTTCATCCGTAAGTGCAGGGGTGCAGGCCCCGATGATTCCTATATCTTTGATTTGGGGCTGTGAGCAGGCATTGGGGCAATCCGCCAGGGTAACCCTGAATTCATGGTGAAACTTTATATCACCTTTAACTCGTTGTTTGAGAAAAGCCAGCAGGTCCTCTTTTTTTAAAAGCGTCTCGATTCTTTCGACCAGGCGGTCGCCGACGATAGCCCGGTTCGGACAACCGCTGGGTCCAAAGCAGGTGTCGATCTGATATCCTTTGATTTCCGAGCCCATTTTGGACAAGTAGCGAGCCTGGGAGGCCTGAACGTCCTCAATGGAAACCACATGTTTTCCGGCTGCACCTGCTTCTTTTTCTACACGAGATCGCACCTTTTTACGTACAAAAAAGGGTACTTTTTTGATGGCCGCTTCAGCTTCAGGAGTCCATAGCATTTGATTGTTTCCTTTCGGTGCGTATCAGAGAATTTTGCGGTTTATCTGACCCAATTCATCTTCGGCGAACCGTCCCATAACATAAAGCCTGATTTTATGGCTGCGGGGGAATTCTTTTTCTAAAAGGGTTTTCAGCAGTTTTTTTAGTTTTTCGGTTTTTATCTGAAATCGCTGGTTGAAATAGCCGTCTTCAATCACCAGCAGGTTGTCTGCGTCGATTTTAACGATGACAACAGACCGGTTGCGTTTGTAGGTTCGCAAATCCAGGTAATGGCCGTCTGGAAGCTTTTTCAGCCGTTCGCGCACAGTGTCTATTATCTTGGTTTTGTCAATCATTGATGGCGTCATCAAAAAAGGCATCCCTCTTGGATGTGGCGGGATGCCTTTTTGTATGGATTTGATATTATTTTTTATGACATAAATAAGGTATAGTAAATTTATCGCCCGGTTTTCTCATGAAGAATTTATTTTTTAGTGGTACGATATTCACCAAAACAGAGTCTCTTTGATCAATGGCACCCGAGTTTTATATAATCTCATGATTTTAAGCAGTTTCTTTTTTGTTTTCAAAACAAAAAAAATTCTTCATGAGAAATGTGGGCTAGACGGTTTTCGGGACTAAT
>JABMQM010000526.1 GCA_013203195.1 Desulfobacteraceae bacterium
AACTTAAATTAATGCAATAACTGTACCGAAAATATTGTCTAGAGCATATGGAGGAAATATGTCTTCAGACATCGGTTAAAATTTACAATTGCCGATTTCGCCGGAGATGCAAGGCATCGAGTTCGCAGCTGTAGTATGCTACCGCACAGCACGCGGTATATGCGACAAGCGCCCCACAAAGCGGCAGATCCGGTAAAATCGGCGCTCCCGAAGCAACTGTGTCTTGAAAAAAAACATTAAAGTTCATGTCAAGAAAAGTTCATGTAATTTTCAGGTATCAAATAGGCAGGAAATCAAGCGGACTCTCGAAAGTGTGAATTTGCACAGATTTGTTAAGATTGAGTAGAAATGCAGCTATATTCACAAGGGTATTGGGGAAGAATTTTGCGGCCCTTAATTCAATCACACCAGGGGGAATGACCAGGTGAACATCCTGATCGTGGAAGATGACAAGCAGGTTATTTCAACAATCACTCAAATACTTGAACGGTTGGGATATCAGACGGATGCAGCGGAAACCGGTGAAGATGCCGTCAAGAAAGTCAAAGAAAAACGCTTTTAATACATATTCAAGAATTTTTCCATCTGATCGGCTAAATTTTTCTAAACTTTTTCTTAAAATATCCGATAATAAGAATAAGGAGATACAAAATGTACATTGAGCCGATCAATATATCACAAAAGAGCTCGGCTACGGGAACCCAGAAAAGGCTTCCGGCAGATAAAGGGATAAATCTGCAAGCAGCAAAGGTCGAAAAGCCTGATAAAGAGCCGGATTCATCTCATGTTAAAGCACTGGTGGCGGATATTCAGAACAATCTGAATAATGTAGATCTGCGCTTTTCAGTTGATCAGTCTTCCGGCACAATTATGATAACTGTCACTGAAGAATCATCAGGTAAAGTCATAAGAGAGATCCCGTCTTCGGAGGTTTTACAGCTTGCGGCTAAAATGGATGAAATGGTCGGCATGATATTTGATAAAAAGAGCTAACCCGCTTTTCTTTTGTAAAAAAACCTAACTGTTAACCCTCTTCCTCAACTTGCCGGAGCATCTAAACGTAGCCACCTTCCTTGGAGGGAGCATCATGCTGCCGCCAGTAGCAGGATTCCTGCCCCTGCGTTCCTGCTTTGACTTTACACAGAACTTCCCGAATCCACTAATCAATAAATCATCTCCGGATGCCAAGGTTCTTTTCATGATTTCAAGCAGTGTCTCGACTGTTTCTGTTGCCTGACGTTGGTCGTAACCGTTTTCGTTCATAACTGCTTTGATGAGATCGGCTTTTGTAAATGCCATGATGGGTTCTCCTTCGTGTCTACAAGATCCAAGATAAAATTGCTGTTCCAAGGATTATGGTTATGATTCCAAAAAGCCTGTGGGTCTGATCTGATAACGTGTCTAAATACCAGTCCATAATCCTATTATATAAGTTGTGCGGATTAGAGAATGCAAGTGTCCCTTCAATAAGAGACATAAGCCCAACAAACCTTATGAACCAAGGGAAGCGACACACAGATGCGGAGAATAAAAATAGTATACCCGCTACAAACGGCAAAATGGAGAGGATTCTCAGGTCAATTCCTTTGACGATACTTTTCATAACATTTTTGGTCTCATCCGTATAAAGAATCATACAACATCCCATTGCGATCCAGATCAAGCTGATTGCATACAGAACCCACTTCATAATGATGTCCTCATAAATTAATAAGTTATTGTGGAAAGCCTGTTGTTGGAGGAAGGTTGCCGTATATTCACAAACAGAACGGCATTTGTCAAGATTTAACGTGCTACAGAGTATAATATTTTTAATATTCTTGACAAGTTAATGAATATGGCAATGAGTTTGAAACGAACCTTGTTATAGTTGCTTTCAACCCTATCAAAAGGGAGGGCATATGTGGCAGTAATCAACCCCATTTCCCACATCCCAACCCAGTTTCATTTCCCGCCTTCCAAAATCTTGTACGGCGGACAGGTGGGCGTAAGAGACCAATCCTGACATGGAGTTGTAACGTTAAGTAATGCCAAGATGTTATAACCTTTGAACTTAGAACCCTGAACCTAGAACCGGTCAGTTTAGGTGATAGATAATGTACAATAACAAAAGGGGCGATCCAGATGAATCGCCCCGTACAAAGGTTTTGAAGAAAGGTTAACAATCTAACAAAGCCCCTGCCTAATGACTTCCCAAAATGCCGTTATTTTCTCCGGTATGCATCGATAAAAGTATTATACTTGAGGATGCCCGGCTGAAAAGATGCACGTACACCTGAGAAGACGTACATTGTGTATGCCACCTCAAACTCCCTTTCAAAAGTATAACCGTTGGAGGCTAAGGGCCATCACATGGTTTATATTTATGTGTTGAAGTCGGGTGGCAATTAATTTTTGCTTGTTCTAAAAATAAACCCAATAAAGCAAAAAGCCAATCAGCAAAACAATGTATAAATGTCCCAGAAAGACAGTATTTTGCTGTGCGGGGCACCTACCTCATGCATTCTTTAGCTTGAGGTTTCCGATATCTGAGGCATGCCTTCAATAACAACATGAGAAAAGCCGGGATGCCGGAATCGGTGATCATGGAAATTACCGGTCATTCCACCCGGGAAATGTTTGATCGGTATAATACGGTTGATGAGGATGATACCCGAAATGCTATCAACCAACTGTCACGAATGTTTGATGAAAAATTTCGATAAGAAAAGTTATCTAAAATGAAAATAGAAGGTTAAATTCAAAAAACATGCATATTCGGCAGTTGCATTTTGTACATCCGAGTATTTTTATATTGAGCATGCGCTTTGCGAATTTCCCTTTATGTGCTTGAACATTTTATTATGAACCGCTATAAAAAGACAAGCCGTGAGTTTCCTTTTGAAAACATCACTATTTTGTTTACGATTAATCAAAGTGTGAGTAAATATATGACACTTCAATCCCACGACACATCTCCTCATATTCAGAAAATGTTAATTGCCGGCTATCGCCGAATGTCGCCCCAGCACAAGCTGAAACGGGTGAATGAGCTGACAAAAGCCGTTCAACAACTTGCCCTTGCCCGGATTCGGAAACAGTACGGAATGCTCTCGGAGCAAGAACTGCACCTTCGGTTAGCCGCACTGTGGTTGGATCGAGAAACGATGATTCGGGTTTTTCAATGGGATCCTCACCGCGAAGGTTATTGAAATGATCCTTGCAGAGCCGGTTCAGATTACCAGACAGATTGCACAGGAATTTGATCGTTTGGAGATCAAGTATTTTGTTGGAGGTTCCTTGGCAAGTTCGTTGCATGGGATTCCTCGAGCAACGCATGATGTTGATATGATCGCCGACATCAAGGAAGAGCATCTTCCCTTCCTCGTTAAGGCGCTTGAGTCAGATTTTTACATTGACACGGACATGATTCGAGAGGCAATCCAGCATCGTTCGCTGTTTAATGTCATTCATCTTAATACGCTGTTTAAGGTGGATGTTTTTATTCTCAAATCCGATAAGGTTTCGCAAAAAGAAATGGTGCGACGAGAGCAGTATCAAATTACAGATGATCCCCTTCACACGCTTTATTTAGCTAGTGCCGAAGATGTCATTCTTCACAAATTGTATTGGTTGAAGTGGTATAGTTAAAGTGGACACCTTGAAAAGCATGTTATATGAACCAGCTTAAAGGAGGTGCCCAATGGCCCAAAAACGAAAGCACTATTCAAAACAATTCAAGATCGATGCGGTTAAACTGGTAACCGAACAAGGATACAAGGTAGCAGAAGCCGCGCGTAACCTTGGGATCCACCATAGCTCTTTGAGAAACTGGAAAAAGCAGCTTGAAACCGACGGCAACCAATCTTTTCCAGGGAAAGGGCATATGACCTCTGACAAAGAGGAATTATACCGGCTCCGTAAAGAGGTTAAAAAGCTGCAAATGGAGCGAGAAATCTTAAAAAAGGCAGCGGCCTTCTTTGCCAACGAGCCGAAATAAGATACGGCTTTATCCGGCAGCAACAGAAGGCCTATCCTGTAACCGTTTTGTGCCGTGTTATGGGGGTCAGCCGGAGCGGGTATTACAAATACCTTAAAAC
>JABMQM010000527.1 GCA_013203195.1 Desulfobacteraceae bacterium
GTTCAGAGTTCTCCGTTCAGCCTGCGACGAGCTCAGCCGAGTCGGGTTGCATTTTCTTTGTTAACCTTGATTAACTAGCTCTGAACCTCTGAACCCTGAACGGTTACAAATTACCAGTTTTCTCCTAGCAGTTCAAAATGGGCCTGGGGATGAACACAGGCCGGGCACATTTCCAGAGCTTCACTGCCTTTATGGAGATAGCCGCAGTTGCGGCAGCGCCAGACAACTTCTTCATCCCGCTTGAAAACCCGGCCGGCTTCAATGTTGGCCGCCAGGTCAACATATCTTTTTTCATGCTGCTTTTCAGCAACTGAAATCGCTTCAAATGCCGCGGCAATGGTTTCAAAGCCTTCTGCACGAGCTGTTTTGGCAAATCCGGGGTACATCTCCGTATGCTCGTAATGTTCACCGGCGGCGGCAGCTTTAAGGTTTTCTAGGGTTGTAGCGATCATGCCGGCAGGAAACGCTCCAGTGATTTCAACCTCACCGCCTTCCAGGAATTTGAAAAATCTTTTGGCATGCTCCTTTTCCTGGTTGGCGGTTTCTTCGAATATGGTTGCAATTTGCACATAGCCGTCCTTTTTAGCCTGGCCGGCAAAATAGGTGTAACGATTTCTAGCCTGAGATTCGCCTGCAAATGCAGTTAATAGGTTTTTTTCAGTCTGTGTTCCTTTCAAACTTGCCACGTTTTCCTCCTATTCGTTTCGGGTTAATAATACCTCAAATGATCGCAAACAAAATGAAGAGACTCTGGATCATAATTGTCGGGAAACGCGCATACCCTTATTCCCGATCTCGGTTCCACCAGCCTTTTTTAATGTGTTTTTCCTTTTCGTTTTCAGCCAGCAGCTTTAATTTATAGGCAGCATCCCGCATGGTACCATAAAGAATGCCGCACCCTACATCTTCACGATCGATATCACCGCGGTTTGCCAGGTCGATCATCGCATCCGCAAGCTTAAGGGTTTTGACAATATTTTTGTCGCAGGGTTTCAAAACTTTAATTACTCTGAAATTCGTGGTGTCATATATAATTTTTGGTAAGGCGATTAACGAGAAAAAAGATAATTTGTTGCGTTTGAATAATGGATACTTTCAAAATACATGCCAAAAATGAGAAGACAGTTGAAGTATTGCAAAAAGTTTTATTTTAACAGATGGTTGCAGTAATCACACCCGGGATGAACTCTGGTCCGGCAAACAATTATCTGAGACAGTTGCGATACAGGTCGCTGGTGTACAAAAATATATATAATACACGCAAATGTTGAGTCAACTAAATATTACCGTGGGTGACAATGCTGCTTATGTGTCTCAGGATAACAAATGATACAGTATTGTCTCATAAAACAGTCCGAACGAATGATCATATGGCCGGAGCTTGCGAAAGTTGACGGATAGTATTTTCGAATTATATTGTTTTTAAACCGTATAAATTTTCTACCAAGGAGATAACGATATGATGACGCTTGAACACCTGCATAATAATAATGATCTGCTGAACGCCATCGACTGGGACATGACACCCGAGGAGGCGGTCAGACTTTACCTGGAATGGGGCAACAACTGGGCCGGCGGCAACTATGTTATCAGGTCCAGCAGTGATGTTTCGCATTACTTTGTGGTGGACACTTGGGAGGAAACGCCGGTAATCTACCTGATTCGACGAAACTCGGAGGATGCGAAGGAATTGGCCAGAATTGAAATGCCTCGGGATCTGCAAGAGCGTTTCTTAGAGTCGGTCGGCCACAATAAAGGTGTTTATTCCATCGAGGGCGAAGTCAAAAAGTGGCTAACAAGAGAACTTTATGATTGAATCGAGCATTGCGGACAAAAGCCGACAAACTCGAGTCGATGCCCCAGGACTTTATAATCTGTAACCGCTCCGGCTTCATCTTCAATGCTTTTGAGGGGAGCCAGCGCTGCATCGTCCAGCCGGTTACAATCCAGACAGCGCATGTGGTAATGAAAGTCAGAATTTCCGTCGAATCGTTTCTTAGTCCGGCCAAGTTTCAGCTTTTGAATTTCCCCCAGTCTGCATAGAACTTCCAGATTTCTATAGACGGTTCCAAGGCTTATGCGGGGGATAGTTTGACGGACCTTATCGTAAATTTGGTCGGCGCTGGGATGGGTATAATCCTTTCTTAATTCTTTGAGAATGGTCCGGCGCTGGCGAGTAATTCTTAAATTTTGTCTTTCAAGCAAACCTTGCGTCCCTTTCGGCTAATGTCCTGTTTTCTTGAAGCTTCCTAAGCCGAAAAGGACCCCTTGTCAAGCTATTATTTGCGAGATTAATAAACCCAAATTGCGCATTATCTTTGTGTAAGCGGTACGAATTCACATACATCCGGGCCGCAGTAATCGCCGATATAATCGGATTCCGGGCGGTAAAGCATCGGTTTAGGGGCTGCGTCTGCAAACTGCTCTTCGATGACGTGGGCGGTCCAGCCTGCAACTCTTGAAATGGCAAACAGGGTAGTGAAGAGGTCAAACGGTATTCCCATGGAATGATAAAGCGAGGCGCTGTAGAAATCTACGTTTGCATAGATATCCCTGCCTTTGCGCTGTTTGAAGATTTTCTTACCTGTGACCTCAAGAAGTTTTGACATTTCATACCATTTGGTTTCGCCGGTACGCTGCCCCATTCTCTCTGACATGGGTGCCAGAATATGGGCACGGGGGTCGTCTGTATTGTAAACGGCATGGCCCAGACCCATTAGCTTTTTCCCGGCGTCAAATGTCTGGTTGACAAACGTTTCAACGTTGTCGAGGGAACCGATTTCCATAAGCATTTCCATGACGCGAACGTTGGCTCCGCCGTGGAGCTCACCCGAAAGGGAGCCTACTGCCGCCGCTACGGCGGCATACATATGCGCCCTGGTCGAGGCGACTTCCCGGGCGGCAAATGTTGATGCGTTAAAAGAGTGCTCGGCATGCAGAACCAGGCAGATGTCAAAAAACCTGGCGAATTCTTCATCAGGAACCGTGCCGTTAAGCATATACAGAAAATTGGCGGCATGATCGAGCTGCGGATTAGAAGCCAGCGGCTCATTATTGTTGCGGATGCGGTCCCAGGCCGCCAGGATCGTCGGCAATTTTGCAATCAGTTTAAGGGCCTTTTGCAATAAAGCATCGCGCGAGGTATCTTGAATGTCAGGATCATGATGGGCCAGCATGGCCACGCCTGACTGCAGGATGTCCATGGGCATGGCATCCTTGGGCCGGGTTTTTAAGGCGGCGATCAATTCTACAGGGATATCCCTTTCGGCGGCCAGCCGGGCTTTGAAGTCTTTAAGTTCATCCTCTTCGGGTAGTTTTTCATACAGCAGCAAATGGCAGACTTCCTCAAATGTCGCATTTTCAGCCAGGTCCTGGATCAGGTATCCTCTGTATATTAACCTGCCGGCGTCACCGTCCACATCACTGATTTTGGTACTGGCAATGGTAACTCCCCTAAGACCGGTATTTTGGGTGGGTATGTTGTCAGGCATGGCAACCTCCTTTCCTCTTTGCGAACGTGTTAAGTATCTGTAAATAAGCGTAAAACAATAACCTAAAACCTAACACTTA
>JABMQM010000054.1 GCA_013203195.1 Desulfobacteraceae bacterium
TGCTGCATATTGCTCGGCCCACTTCTTGCGATCCTCGTCATCCTGATATTGGCCTTGCCGATATTTTTCGTATACGTCGGCAGAGGCTTGATCATGCTTCTTTTCAAATCTGTCTAACGTCTTCTGAGATCTTTTGGCCTTTTTTTCCAGGGCTTCGATTTCGGCGACAACGGCTCGATCAGAAGGACGATCCAAATGACCGTGGGTGGGCCCGCTGGCGCTCAGGAGCCGTTCGAACTCCATGGCCGTGACCACATTGGGTAGTTCCCGGAAGCGGTATTCGGAAATCTGCGACGGATCAAAAATATCGTAGCCGACTGCGATGATAATAGCCCCGACATTGAGACTTATAATCCTGTCTTCCTGTTCGAAGTTGATGGCATCCGCCTGGCATATCTTTTTGCAAATGCCGCATTTCTTGCCCTGCAACTGGCGGCAGTAGTCCGCGTCAATGGTGTGAGTCGAGGGGATGCCCTGGGCAAAATAGCTGTAAACCGCACTGCGGCTGCCCAGACCTTCATCGAAAGCATCCGGTACCATTGACGGGCATTTTTCAGCACAGGCCCCGCAGCCGGTGCACTTGTCTTCCTCGACATAGCGTCTCTTGCGGCGAACGGTGACGGTGAAGTCTCCCTCTTGGCCTTCTACTTTCTCAACGTCGCTGTAGGCCAGAAGCTCTATATTGGGATGTCGACCGACATCCAGCATCTTGGGCGAGAGGATTCAGATGGCACAGTCGTTGGTGGGAAAGGTCTTGTCCAGCTGGGCCATCTTGCCGCCGATGCTGGGCAGTTTCTCCACCAAATGGACCTTGATACCCATATCGCCAAGATCCAGAGAGGCCTGAATTCCGGCAATCCCTCCGCCAACAACCAGAACGTCTTTACTCATGATGTACTTCCTTAATTTTAAGTAACTCTCGTTTGATAAAATGAATCAATTAACATTCCTAAAACGGTCTTTTATATCTCTCACAGAGCTCACAGAGACCACAGAGAAAGATAATTATTATTATTCATTTGCCACTGAGAGGCCGACAAATGAAAACCACTATGCCTTCGGCAATATGCCGGCAGTCAAAACCTACCCACAAAGTTGATATTTTTTTTCTTTCCGCCCTCTCAGCGGAAAGGAAAAAAAGAAAACCAAATCTCTGCGCCCCCTGCGGGCTCAAGCGAAGCGGGCGAGAGAACCCTAAATACCAAACACATTTATTTCTTATCCTGTTTTGATACGCTCGGCGACTATATCAAACAAATCCGTGATTTCTATATCCAGATTATAGGCCTGCTTGGCGCACCGGAAATGAATCTGGCATTTGGGACAGGCCGTTACAACGGTCCCGGCGCCGGTCTCTTTCGCTTCTTTAAGACGCTGCATCTGGATTTCTTTGCTGCAGCTGGAACAGTTCATCCAGCCGGAAGTTCCACAGCAAACCCCGTTTTCTCTGGAGCGCGGCATCTCTTTAAGTTCAATTCCAGGGATTGCTTCCAGAAGCTTGCGGGGAGCATCATAGACCCCGGCCAGCCTTCCAAGCCGGCAGGGATCATGATAGGTCACTATTTTTTCGTCGGATTCCTCAAGCTGAACAACACCTTCATCCAGCTTGGCTGCCAAAAAATCAAGGATATGGACCGGCTCAAAGTCAAGTTCGCCTAAAAACTTAGGATAGTATTCTTTAAAGGTATGGTATCCTTCCGGGCAGCTAAAGATCACCTGCTTGGCGCCGGAAGCCCGGATAACTTCCACGTTCAATCGCGCAAGTTGTTTGAAGGTGTCTTCATTACCGTTCCAAAGGGCATCATGCCCGCAACACCTTTCATTATTGCTGACCACCGGCTCCACCCCGCAAGTGTTCAGAATTTTGAGCACATTTTGAGCCCCCTGAATTGATCCGGCGTCGATGTTCTCAAAAATAACGTTAAAGTAAGGCTTGCAGCCTACAAAATAAAAGACGTCCCCCGTCTCTTTGGTTTTTCCGTCCTCGATCCAGGATGTGCGGTTCTGCTTAATATCCTTAGTCTGAATTGCCATGATGGTCTGCAGCATGCCGTTGTGTGCCGGCATTCCGTCGAACCCCAGCCCGTGGGCCCCGTCGCGCATCAAACGAATAAATTCAGGAAAATTGATATCGGCCGGGCAGCGGACGCTGCACTGGGCGCAAGTCAGGCAGTTCCAGATAGTCTCGTCAGAAAAGTCTTCCAGTTCATAAAGGGAGCGCTCTATAATCTGACGGGGGGAGAAATCAGGAAAAACCCTGGAGACCGGACAGCTTCCGGTACATACGCCGCAGTCAAGACAGTAGTAGGTTTTTGTAGTGTTTACCAATTCATCAATCGCAGTCATTTACAATGCCTCAGTTTTTTAGTTCCTTAACGGCAAATTTCTTTTCATTGCCACTAAGGCACCAAGGCACGAAGAAAGCATAATAAATATATCCTTTGTGTCTTTGTGCCTTCGTGGCAAATATTTTTTGGCCTTATCTAGGCGGCTTGTTTCAAAGTGGACGGCCCCAAAGATTTAACCTGCCCTGTAAATTCCCTGGCGACCTCGGCAAAACGTACGCCTTCTGCCGAAGAAATCCATTCCAGGCGAACTCTGGCAGGCTCAATGCCGAGAATCTCGACCAGCTCCATGGTCATCTGGAACATCTTTTCAGCCTTTACATTACCATCCAGGTAATGACAGTCACCCATGTGTCACCCGGACACCAGTACGCCGTCGGCCCCCATCTGAAACGCCTTGAGAATGAAGTTGGGGTTCACGCGACCGGAGCACATCAGGCGGATGATGCGCATGTTGGACGGATATTGCAGCCGGCTGACACCGGCCAGATCGGCGGCCGAATAGGCACACCAGTTACAGGCAAAGGTTATTATTTTAGGTTCGAATTCCGCACCCATTGAGTAAATCCTCCCGGATTTGGTTGTTTAGTTAAATAGATCAGCCATCGCTAGTTTTTCTCATAATGTTTAGTGACTTAGCGAAATGGATGATCAGATTTTAAAGCATGTGCTGTTTGAGTATATTAAGGATCGTTAGAAAGAATAGCCGTATTGCCAAAAACTGTCATCGTAAGCGATCACCTGTCGTTCAACAAAATAATTAATATTATTGCAAA
>JABMQM010000528.1 GCA_013203195.1 Desulfobacteraceae bacterium
GGCCGATGCTAAGGAAGATATTACCCGTGAAGACCGGCAACTTGTTGCCATCATACTGGAAAAAGCTAACGATATCTTGAAAAAAGTGGCAAAAAAGAAAAAATACGGCATCATCTTGAAAGATCCCAATACCATCGGTTACCTGGATCCCGATGTCGATATCACCGATCTGGTCTTAAAGGAGTTGAATAAGAAGAAATAAACTTGCTAATGTTCGCGAAGTTTTGGATAAAAGTTGAGAAAAATCAGGAGTGTGTAACTGTAATAGCGACCATTGTAGCGATTAATTGAACAGGAAAGGCAGAGTCGAAAACGGCTCCGCCTTTTTTAATATCTAAGCATATAGTGCTATGAACCAATAACCACTCAAGCAAAAAGGGCTTGCAGCTCAACACCTCTGCAAACCCTTATCATTTCTGGTACCCCCGGCAAGGATCGAACTTGCGGCACATGGATTAGGAATTCTTATATAGAGAAATAGAAGGACACGTAGGGAAACAAAGGGATTTAATTATTTCAAATAGTTAAGTCCCTTTCCTTTTAATAGGACATATAGGGAAATGCTTGGAAACAGGGGGGTATTTTTGATAATTTGTTGACCAAATGTTGACCAAGTTGAAAGCGAGGACTGTATCGGTTCCACCTTTTTTTGATACACATAGCGGCATCCCAAGGTTATTTCTCAGTCTGTGCTGTATAAGGAATGATGGAATGTAGTGATGAAATTGGAGAGAGCTGGAGGGGTTTGGTTCTTTATGCTGTGATTTTTATATTGCTAACGAGGTCAGAAGGTTCCGGTGATCAGGATTAAGCGCATTGATACTCGTTACATATCTACGGGATTAAAGGGGTTTGTGGCGCCTCGATAATAGCGGGAATCGGCAATCAAGTTCCGTAACATTTGTGACTTGCTTTCGCTATTCCTTGGTCTTTCCAACATTTGGGGGGTGAGGACTTATAGCCGTATGGATTGGCTTCGAGAAAGTTCGAAATACAACTGGTATTGTTGAATTTTTAAGGTCCGCCAGATGTTACGAATAGGATAATAATTCTTGAATTGCGGTAAACACAGGATTCGTATCGCATACTGGAAGTCAGGGGAGCTAACATATTTTTGATTAACAGCTGAATACTTAAATTAAGTGTTGGCTGCAAAAGTAACTAGCAGGTGTGAAGCCAAGCGGACCATCTGCTGCCTTGGACACTGAAATGTTCGGTGGCTAAAAAACACAAGGCCTATTTTGCCCAATTTCAAGAGGCGATCCTATTTTCACATGCAGGCCTGCTAGCGACTCAGTCTTGCACGCGCTGGAAGAAGGTCCCAGCTTTTGGAATACCGTATGCAATCCAACGCTCGCTTACATCTTCCTCATTCGCTGCAATCTCATCGGGATGGAAATCGATTGAATAGCTTTCACTTCGTATATCTATCCTAAAACTGGTTGGAGTAAGTGAGCCTGGTTCCGGGCATGGATAACCACCTACAATCTCTCTCAGATGCGTGTAGACAACCTTGATTTCGGCATCATCAAAGTCTTGGGCAGAGCAGAAATTTTGGCGGTCATCTGGTTGGAGCTTTGCCGTCACATACAAATCTATGTAATAGGCATTCGATACGGACTGCTCGAATTTCACTTTTATTACTCTGTCCTCTAAGTCGGGCACGCTCTTGTGGACCACATAAAAACTTTTGTAATCTCTCCGGTCGTGATTGTCCTTGTCGAACTTTGATTTATTCTTAGCGTGAATGAAACTTATAGGCAAGGGAGCAACGAGTTCACAAAGGTCGTTATCTCCTATAAAACGTTGAAGGGCTAAGATTCTATTGGGGTGTTCCAAGTCGAATGTCATCGCGCAACTTTCGAACATAATTTTCGAATCAGACGGCACTTCGCTGCAGCCCGGGAATTGTTTTTCGTATTGTTGGAGATTCTTGATTGCCCATGCGCCGTACCTTAGGTGTGCTGTGATTTCTATTTCATTAACTTGCGTTAGCAACTTATGTAGTAACTCTTGGCGATCTTTTTCAGCTTTATGAAGAGCCTCGTTTGCTTGGTTTAGCTTATGTGATAACGCTTGCAGCTCCTTTTTTAATGCCTTCTCGCGCTTCTTCTTCCTTTGATCCGCGATAAATGTGGAGGTGAGAGTTACCACAAGCGGAATATGTCAATGAAAATGAGACACGCGTGTTAATA
>JABMQM010000529.1 GCA_013203195.1 Desulfobacteraceae bacterium
AATATAATCTCCATGCCGCCAGATGTTTGCATAAACGTCAAAATAAGCGTCGTGGTATTTCCCGTTGTCCGGGTCGTTCCAGAAATATATGGGCATGGAAGGAAAAGGAGCAGAGCACACCAGTTCGCCCTCTAAGTTGATAACCGCTTTGCCGGTATCATCAAAGGCCATAACTTTCATGGCCAGCCCTCGGCATTGCAGCTCGCCGGAATAAACCGGCCCCATGGGATTACCCAGGGCAAAGCAGCCGTTGAGATCCGTGCCGCCCGCAATGGAGGCCAACTGCAGATCGGCCTTAACTTCCCGGTAAATATATTCGAAACCTTCCATGGAGAGAGGTGATCCTGTAGAGAGCACCGCCTTGAGCGGCGTAAGATCATATGTTTTGCCGGGTTTTACGCCGGCGTTCTGCAGGGCGGCAATATAGCCCGCGCTGGTTCCGAATATCGTTATTTTCTCGTTTTGAGCCAATTCCCAGAGCGTTTCCGGATGCGGATAAAAAGCATTGCCGTCATACAGCACCACTGTTGCGCCTACGGCCAGAGAACTGACCAGCCAGTTCCACATCATCCAGCCGCAGGTGGTAAAGTAGAAAATAACACCTTCTCTTTTCAAATCGGTATGGAGTATCAGTTCCTTCAAATGATGGATCAGAATGCCCCCGGCGCTTTGCACCATGCATTTGGGCAGACCGGTAGTGCCGGAAGAGTACATAATATAGAGCGGATGATCAAAAGGAAGCTGTTCGAATTCAATTTCAAGATCAATTTCCGAAGATCTGAAATCTGCGTAAAGAACCGCGCGCGCAACTTTGGTGATATCCGGCTTATCTTGGGTGTACGGCACTACAACCACTTTTTCAATGGACGGCAGTTCTTTTAGAATGTCGGCAATACGCTCAAGGGAATCAAGGCGTTTTCCCTTGAAAAAGTAACCGTCGGCCGTAAACAGAACCTTGGGCTTGATTTGGCCGAAGCGGTCCAGCACGCCCTTGATCCCGAAATCGGGCGAGCAGGAAGACCAGGCGGCACCGATGCTGGCGGCGGCCAGCATGGCAATGACGGCTTCGGGCATATTAGGCATAAAGCCGACCACCCGGTCGCCGGACTGCACACCTGCGGCTCGTAATGATCCGGCGATGCGGGCCACTTCGTTATAAAGTTCGGCATAAGTGATGCGACTGACGTCCTGCCCTTCACCCTTGAAAACCAGGGCTGTCTGATCGTCCCGGTATCGCAGAAGATTTTCGGCAAAATTGAGCCGTGCTCCTGAAAACCATTTGGCGCCGGGCATTTTACCAAGATCGTCAACGACCTGATCATAAGGTTTGGAAGCGATAATGTCCGCAAATTCCCACATCATTGACCAAAACGCGGGAATATTTTCTATGGACCATTGATAAAGGGATGCATATTCACTGAAGTTTTGGTTGTATTTTGCATTAATGATGCTCATGAAGCGGTACAAGTTTGTGTTTTTGATTCTTGCTTCCGAAGGTGTCCATAATAACTTAGCCATTACAAGTCCTTGCGACTTATTTAAAGTGTCCTATGAATCTAAGTATTATAATTTGACTGAGTGATTACTCAATAATATGGTGCCATTGCGGCGTCAAGGCTTATATTGTTAAAGCTTTCACAAAACTCTCGAACATAAAAAATTACTTGCGAGGTTGAGCCGATTCTGGCAAATAGACACGAGCAACATTTTAAGCTCCCTGCGGATTTGCGCCAGGCGACCTGATGGTGGATACAGCGCAATGGCATATAAGAGCTTTTCCCGACGGCTGAAACCGGCCTGTCCGCAGAAAGGTTGGAAAATGGACCAGGAACTATTGAAGGCAGAACGTGCAATCCTCAAACAGATTGCACGCAAGTTTACAAATTTTGGAAAAAAACGACAAAACTTAATTCCCATCCTTCAGATGGTTCAGGAAGAACTTGCCTATCTTTCTCCGGAAGCCTTGAATATGGTAGCCGGTTACCTGGAACTCCCCAAAAGCGAAATTTACGGGGTGGCTACATTTTACAACCAGTTCCGCTTTCAGCCGCCGGGCAAGCACCCGATCAAGGTTTGCCTGGGGACCGCCTGCCATGTCAGGGCCGGCGATATTATCCTTGAAAATTTTGAACGCAAACTCAAAATTTGCGACGGCGAAACCAGCGAGGATCGGGAATTCAGCCTCGAAAGAGTTGCCTGCGTGGGTTGCTGTGCCTTAGCCCCCGTAGCCGTTATCGGGGAAACCGTCCACGGTCATATGGCCCCGAGTAAAGTGGAGGGACTGCTATTGAGAATTGAAATAGAAAAAGAAATGCAAGCCAGGGAAAAACAAAAAAATGAATCCGGCCAAGCATAAAAAAATCGATCAGGCATTCGGTGCGATTCACGCCGAGGCCCTGAAGCGCCGCAACGCGTTCCAGGCAGCGCCGGTTCCCAAAATTCACATCGGCATGGCAACCTGCGGTATTGCCTCCGGAGCTATTGAGACCAAAAAGGCATTCGAAGAAGTCCTGGCTGAACGTAATTTAGATGCCCGCATTCATACGGTGGGGTGTTTGGGCCATTGTTACGCAGAACCGGTGGTTATCATCGATCACCCTGATTCCGGATTTCCTCCAATTTTTTATCATGAGGTAACCGCCGGCAAGGCCAAAATGCTGGCAAA
>JABMQM010000530.1 GCA_013203195.1 Desulfobacteraceae bacterium
CCCGTTGTCCGGCATTAAATTACGGGATAACGGGCATAACGGGCCAACAGGCACATCCTTTTTTGGCTTTAGCTCACTTTAAACTTCAAACTTATAAAAAAGGAGTTGGTGCCATGAAAGCAAGAGTAATTCAAACCGATCAGGCCCCGGCGGCCATTGGACCGTATTCCCAGGGGATAGCAATTGCTTCCTGGTTGTTTGTCAGCGGTCAATTAGGAATGAACCCTGAAACAGGGGAACTCACAGGCCCTGACTGCGCCTCCCAGGCCCGCCAGGCCCTGGAGAATATGCAACAGATCGTGCAGGCCGGAGGTTGCAGCTTAAAAGATGTGACCTCCGTCGACGTTTTTCTGACCGACATGACTAATTTTACCGAGTTCAATGCAATCTATGCCGAATATTTTGCGGACCATCGTCCGGCCAGAGCCGTGGTAGAGGTGCGGGCTCTTCCCAAGGGCGCCGCAGTGGAGATTAAGTGTATCGCCTACCGCGGATAAAATCGTATTACGATTTTATGAAACGCGGCTGTGACGCTTAAAAATCTGCTGCTTCCCTGAAGCACCTATTCGCGGGATCTTCGCTTTGCTGTGACCTCGATAAGCGGGATTTTCGCTTCGCTTCAACAAGCTATTGGGAATACACGCACTGTTGCAGTTCACGCTTGCCATGCCCCCTTCTCAAGGTTATAATCAATACCGTAAAGAATTATAACTCCTCCCGTTTATCCAGCCAATCGAGGACAATTCTTATGAAGACACCACACAATGACCGCATTGTAGAAGAAGCCGCTGCGCTGGCCGCAACCTGGCAGAACCGGGCCAATGAACTCTTGACCGCCGAAGAGAAAGGGGTTGCCCAGCAAATGCAACGCCTGATGACGCATCCCATGGACAAAGTGGTTTTGACCAAATTGATTGATCAGAGTTTTCGTTCTGAAAACACTGCCCGGATCGCCGATCAGGTTAACTACCTGCTGGCTAAATTCGGTGTGCCGGACTTCTTTTCATCGGTGGAAAAATTGCTGGTGCAGATGTTTATGGGTTTGGGCAGGTATATCCCCAGTGTTGCCGTACCCAAAATGATTGAAAAAATGCGGCACGACAGCAGCCGTGCGATTATTCCGGGAGAACCGGATATTTTGCATGCGCTTTTGCACAAAAGAAAAGAGCAGGGCGTGCGCATGAACATCAACCGTTTAGGGGAAGCCATCCTGGGGGAAAAAGAAGCCCTCAAACGCCTGGAGAGTTATATTGATGATCTCAAAAACCCGGATATTGAATACATTTCCGTAAAAATTTCCACTATCTATTCCCAGATTCAGTCGCTGGCGTTTGAGCATACCGTCAGGATATTGACAGAGCGTCTTACACAACTATACCATGCAGCCGGGAATAATTTTTTTGTCAGGAGCGACGGCACTAAAGTCCCCAAATTTGTTAATCTGGATATGGAAGAATACCGCGATCTTCAGATTACCGCCGCAGCGTTTACAAGAACCCTGGAACAAGCAGAGCTTAAAGATCATTCCGCCGGCATCGTACTGCAGGCCTATTTGCCGGATTCTTATGAAATGCAAAAAAAGCTTACGGCCTGGGCCCAAGCACGCTTGAAAAAAGGCGGAAGTCCTATCAAGATCCGCATCGTCAAAGGTGCCAATATGGAGATGGAAGTGCAGGAAGCCGCTATCCACAACTGGCCGCAAGCGCCCTATGACAATAAGCTCGATGTGGATGCCAATTTCAAGCGGATGGTTGAATTCGGCATGGCACCGCAAAACATCAGAGCGGTTCACCTGGGGATCGGGTCCCACAACCTTTTTGAACTGGCCTATGCCTGCAGGCTGGCCCGGCAGCATAAGGTCACTAACTATGTTTCGTTTGAAATGCTCAAAGGGATGGCCGATCACGTGCGCCGGGCCATTCACGAAATATCGGGAAATGTTGTCGTCTACGCACCGGTGGCCGCCAAAGAGCAGTTTATCACTGCCATTGGTTATCTGATCCGTCGTTTGGATGAAAATACGGCCGAGGAAAACTTTTTGCGGTATTCTTTTGATCTTGATACAGATTCCAAATCCTGGAAGTTTTTGCAAGATCAATTTGTCGCTTCTTATCATCACCGGAATAATCCTTCTAAAACTCCTAATCGGATACAGGACCGGACCAAGGAAAGGTTCTTAGATAAAATGGGAACTTTTTATGAAAACGAATTTGACAACGAACCGGATACGGACTGGTCACTGGCCGCCAACCGTAAGTGGGCCGAAACCGTTCGGGACAAATGGAAAAAGTCGCCGGCGGATACGCCCTTACCCATTCCTCTGGTTGTTGCCGGCCAAGAGATTCACCAAGGCCGTCCGGCAAAAAAGTGTTGGGATCATTCTCAGCTTCCGGAAGAGGTCTGTGTAGCCACTTATGTCGAGGCCGTTGCCGAAGATGTGGAGCAGGCCCTGGCTGCTGCCAGAACCGATCCGGACGGCTGGCGGCGCAAAAGCATGCAAGCACGCCACAAAATCCTTTCCAAAGTTGCCGGGCAAATTCGCACAGCCAGGGGAGATCTCATCGGAGCCGTCACCGCCAATACCGGCAAGATTTTCACTGAAGCCGATGTAGAAGTCTCTGAAACCGTCGACTTTGCGGAATATTATCCCTTTTCTGCCAAAACGTTTACTGATCTTGCCAATGTCAAATACAGCGCTAAAGGCGTCGGCCTGGTTATTTCCCCGTGGAATTTTCCTCTCGCCATCCCCGGCGGCGGAATCACGGCGTCTCTGGCTGCCGGCAACACCGTCATTTATAAACCGTCCTCAGCCGCGGTCCTGGCAGCCTGGCAGTTATGTCAATGCTTTTGGAATGCCGGCATTTCCAAAAATGTGCTGCAATTTCTCCCCTGTTCCGGCCGAATAACCGGAGCAAAACTTGCCAACCATCCTGATGTTGATTTCATTATCCTGACCGGCGGCACCGCTACCGGTATGACTATATTGGAACAGAGGCCCGGGGTATACCTGGCCGCTGAAACCGGCGGCAAAAATGCCACCATTGTTACCGCTATGTCAGACAGGGGCCAGGCCATTAAAAATGTGCTCCACTCGGCCTTTGGACATTGCGGCCAAAAGTGCAGCGCAACGTCGTTGTTGATCCTGGAAAAGGAAGTGTACGAAGCTCCGGATTTTCGCAAGCAGCTTATCGATGCCGCTCGCAACTATCTGCCTGGATCGGCCTGGAGCTTTGAAAACAAAATGGGGCCGTTGATCCATCCTCCGGCAGGTGATCTGAAACGAGCCCTGACAGAGCTCGAGTCCGGAGAATCCTGGGCCTTGAAACCTGAAACTATCGGCAACAACCCCTATATGTGGACCCCGGGCATCAAATGGGGGGTACAGCCGGGCAGCTACACCCATACCACCGAATTTTTCGGCCCGCTTTTAGGAGTGATGCGTGCTGAAAATCTGGATGACGCCATTGAAATCGTCAACCAGACCGGCTACGGCTTGACTGCAGGACTCGAGAGTCTGGACAGCCGGGAACAACAACGCTGGCAGAAGCGTATCATTGCCGGAAATCTATATATCAATCGGGGAACTACCGGCGCCATTGTGCTGCGCCAGCCCTTCGGCGGCATGGGCAAATCAGCCCTGGGCGCCGGGATCAAGGCCGGCGGCCCCAACTATGTCTCCCAGTTTATGAATTTTGAAGATGTCGATTTCCCTTTGGCAGGCACAATTCAAAACGACCATAGACTGCTGCGGCTTTCCAATGAATGGAAGCAAAAGCTAAATTGGGGCCGGCTGACCGAATTTAAGACCGACCTGATCAAAACCATCCGGGCCGTAAAAAGTTACCTTTACCATTGGGAACAGGAGTTTTCTCAAGAAAAAGATTACTTCCACCTGCGGGGGCAGGACAACATAATACGTTACTTGCCCGTCGGCAGGGTTGTGGTTCGTATCCATCCTGATGACAGCCTTTTCGATGTTCTGGCCAGAGTGGCCGCCGTAAAAATTTCAGGGTGCGACCTGTTGGTCAGTATTACTAAAGGATTGAACAACAAGGTGACCGAATTTATGGCGGGCAAAACGGGCCGGTGTTTTCTAAATGAAGCTGCTGTAACGGAACATTCCGACCAAGATCTTATTGCGATCATACCCGAATTTCAGCGCATTCGGTATGCAGCGCCCGACCGGGTGCCTGATGAGGTATTCCAGGCTGCGGCCAAGACCGGTTTCTATATCTCGCGAACACCGGTAATGATGGAAGGCCGCATCGAGCTTTTGCAGTATTTTAAGGAACAAAGCATCTGCAACGATTACCACCGCTATGGGAACCTGGGAGAACGGGCTTAACCTGGATTTCATTAAAAAAATAACAGAATTCCATACAGTCGCTGCGAAGCACTGCCGCAAGGCAGAACATTCCCAATCCCGCCATGGCGGGATTGGAGCAAAGCGGAAATCCCTTTCCATGGGGTCGTAGCGTAGCGGAAATCTATCCGCCTCTGGAAAATCCCGCTATTGGCGGGGCTGCAGGAAGTTTCAAAACTACAACAAGCGTATGCGTCTGGAAACTATTTTCCGCTGGTAATACTAATGTAGGAATACTATAGTAAGGCTGTAGACATTACAGATTATCAAATAGGAGCTTTGCCAATGTTTAGAAACTCTACGGTTCTTCTTGCGGCCGTGCTGTCTTTGCTGCTTATTAGCGGCTGTGCCACCTTGCCAAAGGATTTTGAGCGGCCGGCTTCCCATGCCTTTACGGATACGGACGATACCCGTTTTGGTAAGGCCCTTTTCGCTGAAAAAGCGGCTAATCCCGGACAATCCGGGTTTTTGCTTTTGGAGAACGGCCTGGATGCTTTTGTGGCCCGCGCTGTGCTGGCCAATGTTGCCGAGCGCAGCATCGATGTACAGTATTACCTCTACCACAACGATCTCGTCGCCAGGTTATTTACCGATCAACTGCTCAAGGCAGCCGACCGGGGCGTGCGAGTGCGTCTGCTGGTGGACGATATGGATCTTGAGGGCCGGGATCTCGGTGCGGCGGCAATAGACAGTCATCCGAACGTGGAAGTGCGGATATTCAACCCGTTCAGCCGCAAGACGGGCAGAATCAGCCAGTTTGTGACCCGCATGGGTTCGGTGACCCGCCGCATGCACAACAAGTCGTTTACGGTGGACAACCAGGTCGCCATCCTGGGGGGGCGCAATATGGGCAACGAATACTTTGACGCCGATCCGGACCTGGCCTTTTCCGACCTGGATGTAATGGCCGTCGGGCCGGTAGCCCAAGAGGTCTCGACGGCCTTCGATCTTTACTGGAACAGCGAGCTGGCCTATCCCGTAGCGGTGCTCACAGGCAAATCACCAGCGCCTGAGGAAATCGAGCAGATGCGGCAAAAGCTGAATGAATACGTCGCCAAGCAGGCTGATTCGGACTACCTGAAGGCCTTGCGGGATTCCAAACTGGCTAACGCCATCAGGCAAAACAGCGTGCGCTTTTACTGGGGGGAAGCGGTTGTCTTATACGATCAGCCCGAAAAGATCCTCCACGATTTCGATAAAACCGAATATCATCTGGCCCCCAAGCTGGCCCCTTACTTTGAGGGTGTTCAGAAGGAATTGATTATCTTTTCTCCCTATTTTGTTCCGGGAAAGGAGGGCACGGCGTTTCTGGGTCAGCTCAGCCAGCGGGGCGTGAGGGTACGCATTCTTACCAATTCGCTGGCTTCCAACGATGTCGGCATCGTGCATGCGGGCTATGCCAAATACCGCAAGGACCTATTGCGCGCCGGCGTCGAATTGTATGAAATGAACGAGCAACTCACCCGGGAACAGCGTAAAGAAAAAAAGGGTAAAGAAGGTGCATCCAAGGCTAGTCTGCACGCCAAGTCGTTTGTCTTTGACCACAAAAAGGTCTTTATCGGTTCCCTGAACCTCGATCCCCGGGCAGTTGTTCACAATACCGAGATCGGCGTGGTGCTGGAATCCACGGAAATCGCAACCGGGATGAGCG
>JABMQM010000531.1 GCA_013203195.1 Desulfobacteraceae bacterium
CCCCAGTAAACTTTTACCATAACGGAGTCGTCCTGGTTAACGTTCAACCGGTAAACAGTGCCGCGCACCCCGGCGACCGCAGTTTTCGTAGAGATTGTGAAACGTCCTCGTCGGCCGAACAACCGGGATACCTTGGCCCATGTTTTCCCCAAAATCATGCTGACGCTTATGCTGCGTTTCTTTTTTTGAACATTATAACCAGCTGAAACCAATTCGAAAGTTGTCGACTCACCATATCGGACATAACTGCCGTCCGGCATTTTGAGCTCCATCCTTGATTTTTTACCCGTTGTCACGCGGTCGCCCTCGGACAAAAAATCTCCTTCAAACAACGGCTTGGCTTCGGCCGCACCCTTTTTTGTCCGCTGGACGCTTCCTTCCAGCATGCTGACCATTGCCGTTCCGCTTCCAATTGAAATTGAAACAGCTTTGTTATCAGCGTTTGCACAGGGGATCAGGACAAGGCAAGTCAGGAATATAACTATCGAATTTATTTTTAAAAGTTTCATTACAACGCTCCACTATCTTGAAGTTATTTGTTATCTGTTAATCGTTATTTGAAAGGAAATACCTTACTTTTTCATATTTCAAACCTGTAGTAAGATATAATTTCGTTTTTATAAAACGGATAACCATTAACGAATAACTAATAACGCCTAATTGAGCTTTATTCAATTAGGCTAACATCAAAGTTGTGTTTTCAGGGCCCGAATGCTCAAAAGGGCTTCTGCGCCTGCAACCGGTTCCATGGGAGCGAACTCACCGGTTGCGACATCTTTAGTTTCCAGTATATTACGCGTGGTGCAGACCATGGCAGCATTAAAAAACGGAAGGTCGTTTCTTAAGTCCGGAAATGGTGATACGCTGCCGATAAACTTGGTGGCAAGCCCATTATCTCCGGTAATTTTGATCAGGATATCCTCAATCATCATGGCATATTCAGCACGGGTTATGATTTTTTCGGGTTGAAAGGTATGGTCGGGACCGGGTTGCAGTCCTTTAATCCCAATGGCAATGACCGCATCAATATCTGCTTTGAGAACATGATTCTCAATATCAGTTGCCGGAGGGGTTTTTACGTATTCACCGGCCGCAAATTTTTTTGTCGGATCCTGAAAAGCGGTATCGTATTTCTTTGGTGTTCGTTTCTTGAAAAGGGTATCGATTTCCAGCTCTTCAATAAAAAGAGCCGCAGCATCTGCACGCGTGATCTTTTCGAGCAGTGCAATTTTTTTCCCAACCACGGAACCGGGCATTGCTCTCTGGATTTTTTGAACAATAGCATATTCTTTGTCCGCTTCGGCAACCAAGCCTTTATCAAGCTCAAGAACTTTGGTAAAATTAGCAGCCGCCTTTTGGAATTTGTACGAGTTTTTATAAGCAATGCCCATGTAGAAATACGGTTCCGGCAAGTCAGGAATGTAGCCGATCGCATTGTTAAATCTGGCATTTACCTCTTGTAGCCAATTCTTGTTCACCTTTTCCCCGCCCATAATATAAAGCCGCATGTACCCGACATGGACGGCAACTTTTTGCTCTTTGCCATCGGCATATCGCTGCGCTATTTTCATAGCCTTAAAGCCATTGTCAAATTCACCTTGCACGCCTTGCACCAGACCAAGGCCCACATAAGCCGGCGAATACTTTGGATCCAGCTCCTTGGCCCGGTTAAACTCACGCAAGGCTGCATCAATTTTGCCTGACTTAAGCAGTTTCTGGCCGTTTTTGACATGGTGCGCGGGAGTATCAAACTCTGCTTCCGGCGCCACTGCCTGCGGCCCGCAGGCAGACAGAAAAAATATGCAGATGCCGGCAATGACAAAAAATAATTTTCTGGAAACCATAATTCCTCCTTAATCGAATATTACAAAAACTCTTTATATTTTATACGTTAAAGGTCTCGTTCCTTAAATGTAGAACTTGGAAGTTTATGTAAAAACTTTCTTTCATTGCCACCAAGGTACCAAGACGCGAAGAAAGAATAATCAATATATTCTTTCAGCCGTCGCAGCTAATTCAGCGTCGTAGCTAAAGCTACTTTGGCGAAG
>JABMQM010000532.1 GCA_013203195.1 Desulfobacteraceae bacterium
CGCTGAAGATGCTTTTTGGCAAGGTAAAAAAGCCGCAATTTTTTATCGACCTGATCCGGCGCGCAGGATTTGAGATGACTCTTGAAGCGCTTAATCTTTTAAAGGATGAATTCCGTCTAGCTGCATTGGCGTCACGTACGATCCGCGAGCGGATTACCGTCCTTGACCTTGCGGCACACACAGGTGTTCTCGAAGATGCGACCGCAACGGCCCTGGAACTGCTGACATGAAACCATGGATCATAGCACACCGGGGAGCTAGTTTTGAGGCCCCGGAAAATACAAGAGCCGCCTTTGATAAAGCTCTCACCTATCCCATCGAAGGCTTGGAGCTGGATGTCCAGATGACCAGCGACGGCCGGCCGGTTCTGTACCACAACCGGACCCTGGCCCAAATTAACGGCAGCCGCAAAAGAATTTCCGATTATACTTATAAACAACTCCTTGCCTGTGATTGGGGCGGCTGGTTTTCTCCGAAATATGCCGGAGAAAAGATACTCACGCTCCATGAAACCCTCAGTTTGTACAGCCGGAACACCCGGCTGCTGATCGAAATCAAGTCACGCAAACAAGATCGGATGTCCGGCAGATCTTTAGAGCTTACCGACAATATATTGAAAGTATTGGAGACCACGGCATTCAGGAATCATCGAGATAATATTTTTATTCTCTCTTTTGATCCGGATGTCTTAAAGTATGCCTTCCGCAAAGCGCCCGGCTTGAAATATGTGCTGAACTTATCGCATTCGAGGTGGGAACCGACGAGTCCTGCCGCGATTCTGCGGCAGCCCCGGCCCGAAACCGATCATCTGCATGCCCTGTGCGTAAAAGAAAAATTTCTTTCACAGGACCTGGTCTCATATACCCGCAAGTTGCAAAAGCTTTTAATGACATATGCCTGTAACGTTACCAAACAGGTGAACAAGGCCCTTAGTCTGAATGTTGACGTGATGATTACGGACAAACCCGGCTGGCTGGCTGCGTTACTCCATAAAAAAGGCCTGGGATGATGACATGGGATGTGTCTCATCTGTCGAATCATTTGAATTCCTTCATCTGAATAAGACCAAACTTTTTTTTAAAAATACCATCAAAGGTGTTTGTCGGAACCAGCTTTTTAAGAAGAGGCAGTATTAACTGCAATTTCTTACAGCACCAATAAAATCTTGCATTAACTCAAAATTTTTTGCGCCATCTTTTTCCACACCGCTGGACACGTCAACGCCAAATGGCTTGATCTTTCTAATTACATTGCAAACATTTTCTTTGTCGAGGCCGCCTGCTACAATCAGCCTCCCCTCCACATCTTTAAGCCACTTGGGAAATGTTTTGAATACACCGCTTCCCACGCTTGTATCATACATGAAATAGCTGTAATTAAGACCTTCCGGAGGCTTTTCACTTGAAGCAAATACAAGGTTCGTAAGTTGCTTGCGCTCATAAATCTGTATATAATCGAAGGCATCCGCCGCCGCTTCGACATCACTATAATGCAGTCCCACAACAAAAGAATCTATTTTCCCACGGGCATATTCTGCAAGCTTTATCGCCTTTTCAGGGGGACAATAGCGTATACTTTTATGATAGGTGACAACACCAATTGCATTATAACCATACTCTATGGCTTTATCTATTTGGGCTGTATCAACTAAGCCGCAAACCTTTACAAACATATTTTACTCCCTCAACGGTCAGTCCATAATCTCTTTTCTTATTGCTTAGCAAAGGACGACGGACAAAGGACAACGAACACCCAATTGAACGTTTACGCTCAATTAGGATCCTACGATCCGCTTGTAGGTGTGGTCGCAAAAGCTATCACCAGTGCCAATTTGATGCTCTCTTTCAAAGAGCCATTTATGTTTGTTGCTTTTTGCTTTTTCCCAGTCGCCTTCACAAACATAAGGTGCCAGTTCCGGCATTCCGAGTTTAATGAAGGCTTCACAAAAAGGGCAATTCTGTACATGCACTTTAAAGGTATTCTGATCGTCTTTTACAATTGAAACATCAAAAAGCGGACTCCAAAACTTTAGATTTCCTTTCATCTTGGACCTTAAAAGATCAAACTCGGAAGCGTTCTTAATATAAGGCACCCAATATTTTAGGGATCCTTTTGCAAGGCGCGTAATATGATGCCCGACAATCTGCAATGCTTTTTCTCTTTTTATGAAGAGCGAAAGATACCAGATCATGAAAACATAAAAAATACCAAAGGTGAATCCTATCATTTGCCGTATAATATTCTTCATTTTTCAATGAGTTCCATAGCTATTTATTACTCTATAGCCTTATAGTCGCGCGGAGCACTGCCGCAAGGCAGAACATTCCCTGTTCAAGATTTGGCACCTTTTTCCTCGGGCGGAAAATGATACGTTTACTTCTCGCTTATTTTTACCTGTTCCATCTTATCGTCCTGCCGAATTGAATCCACGACATCTTGACCGACCACTACCTTCCCAAATACTGTGTGTTTCCTATTCAAGTGCGGTTGGGGTGCGTGTGTGATAAAGAATTGACTTCCATTCGTGTTTGGCCCGGCGTTCGCCATCGAGATCACGCCTTTTTCATGTTTCAGTGGATTTTCCGCTACCTCATCTTCAAACTTGTAACCCGGGCCACCTCCACCTGTGCCTGTCGGATCTCCCCCCTGAATCATGAAATTACTGATCACCCGGTGAAAAGATAGGCCGTCGTAAAAGCCCTGGCCGGCCAGAAATACAAAGTTGTTGACCGTTTCGGGTGCGTGTTGCGGATAAAGCTCCAATTCAATGACGCCCTTGTTGGTTTCAATTGTTGCCCTGTACATCTTGCTTGAGTCGATTTGCATCTCGGGTGGACTATCCCATTGCAGATTAGTCATAAACTGTTTCTCCTTAATTTTGATGAATTCGCAAAAAGGCGAGTTCATCACGTTTTAGGTTATTGTTTTACCATTATTTACAAACACTTAAAAAGATATTTATTTGCTTATTTATAGGGTTTCCCCTGTCACGTCCCTGCGGGCGATTTCCCCTGCATACGAAAACAGTGCGGGGGTTCCTCCCGTATGCCAAAACAAAACCGTATCATCTTGGGAAAACTCTTGTCGCTCTATCATGTCAATAAGCGCCCCCATCGCTCTTCCCGTGTAAACGGGATCAACGAGTATTCCCTCTGTCTCGGCTACCAACCGTATTGCTCTTTGCTCAAGTTCACCTACGATGCCGTATCCATCACCAAAATATTCATTTCGAATTGTGATGTCGGAATGAGTAAAGGTCAGCCCTGCTTCCAGTCGTTCGGCCGTTGAATTCGCAAGACTCAACACCAATTCATCAAACGGTCTATCACCAGCTTCGGCTTTGTCGATCCCAACGCCAATGAGCTGAAAGTGCTGGTCAAAAAGGCTCCTGCCCACGACAAGACCCGCTTGAGTGCCGCCAGAACTTGAAGGAAACACTATTTGAGTTACCGTCTCCTTCAGTTCCTCCAGTTGGATCACCAGTTCCCGCACAGCTTCAACAAAGCCGACGGCCCCTGTTGAATTCGACCCGCCATAAGGAACTACGTATGGTTTGCTGCCGGATGCGCGGATTTGGGCTGCTATCTCGGGAATCTTCTCGCCTTTCCGAAGCTCTCCTGTCCAATGAATCTTGGCACCAAACAGTCCATTGAGGAGCAGGTTGCCATTTGGAACATCCGGGCGTTCACCCCCGAGAACCAGGTGGCAAGGCATCCCGCATGCCGCCGCAGCTGCTGCCGTCTGCCGGCAATGGTTAGATTGCTCCGCCCCGCCCGTTATCAAGGTATCGCACCCGCCGGCGAGCGCCTCGCCAACTAGATACTCCAGTTTGCGAACCTTATTTCCTCCCAGAGCCAGGCCGGTTTGATCGTCACGCTTCATCAGGATGCGGGGACCACCAAGCTTCTTTGATAGGCGGGGAAGCTTAACGATGGGGGTAGGGAAAAAGCCCAGTTGCTGCCTATGCATTTGTACGTATCCCATTTATTTTATAAAAGAACAGCAGTAGTCAGTAAGACTTTTAACTTTCAGGCTGAATTTAGATTGGGCAGGCACTTCAAATGCCTCTCCGCCTTTAATCGTTTTCCATCCTTGTGTGTCTGCTATTAACACTTCAAGATCACCGCTAATAATTTCCATGATCTCCTTATCGGCGGTATTGAATTCGTACTCCCCTGGAAGCATAATGCCAAGAGTTTTTTTCGATCCATCCGCAAAAAGCACAGAGCGGCTGGTGACCTTGCCATCAAAGTAAACGTTTGCTTTTTTAGTTACCGTTACATTCTTAAATTCTGACATAGCTATTCCTCCTGGTTAATAACAGTTTTTTTATCGAAACATAAAGTAGGCAGAACCTGCTGGGGTTGAGCACCTGCGAAACCCCCGTCGGCGTCCAGCATATGGTTATAGATTTTAATCTAATTTACAACTTCTTGAAAGCGAATAAATAACGCCAGCCCTGTAAAAACCATAAAAATTCCTGCAAGGGCAATGCCGTTAGGTGAAGGGGAATTAAGAATCAAAATTTCGCCTATCATGGCGAAAATAACCTCACTTGATTGAGTAGCATCGACAGCTGCCAACTCACTTGCCTTTGTGGATTTGTTACGGGCAAACAAGAAAAGGCTTGTCGCGAAAACTCCGGAAAAAAGTGCAACCAAAGCAGTATTTATAAGCTGCCCCTTAGATGGAAGTGGGGGTGTATTAATCACAACAAGAAGCAACCAAAAAGGTACAGACCCAAGAGATAGCAACAAGACTTTGTTAAGCGGATTTTCCAGAAGAGGGTTTTTAATATTTGGAAGGTACTTGTTGCCATTCTTAGCTTCCCATACTAATTGGTTTCCAGTCGGATAGCAAAACGCTGCAATTAAAACAGGGAAGCCGCCCATCAGCAGCTCTTTAATAGTAGACATCTCAACCTGGCTCAGGTTGACCATCAAAACACCTAAAAATACGATAAATGAGAAAAACCATATCTTCTTTGGAAATGACCTTCCAAAGCAGATTAAGACAACAAGTGTTGCAATAATTGTAAGTTGCCAAGTTGCAGCGATAACCCACCCCGGAGCATGATCGGCACTAAAACAAATTAGCGAATAAAACCCGCCAAAACCTATACTTCCGGTGATTATCCAGAACTTCCAGTGCTTTAAAAAAAGTCTAAATATACGCCCTGGGGCTTTGATACCTTGAAATAGCGACAGTAACACAATCAAAAATAGGATCATATATGCATACCGAAGACTAGCTGACCATACCCAGTGCCCACCTTCTAAACTCATAACTCGGTTCAGAATGAATGTTGAACTGAAAAGCAGGCCTGATAGAAGTCCAATTAAAATCAATACAATCATATTATTAGTTTAAATATGGGGGCACCCATTTGTCCCTCCGTAATATGTAAAGCGGATTGTTCTTGAATGTGGGCATTTAACGGCGCGCCTGACCAGCGGGCGCGGTTTTTAGCCCGTCGGAGTCCAGGCGCAGGTTATATTGCTTTTATGCTGCAATAGGTTTAATACTCTGAAAAGAAGTTTCATTTAACTGACTGAGTCCCCAATTGTTTTGTAGGTTAAGCCAAAACTTAGGGCTTCCTCCCAAGGCTTTTGAAAGTTTCATTGCCATTTCTGCGCTAATGCCCCTTTTCCCACGGCATATCTCATTAATTGTTTTCGGCAAAACTCCGATATGTTTCGCAAGTGCTGATTGAGTAAGGCCCACCTCCTCTAGCTCATCTTGCAATACTGCGCCAGGATGTATGGGTGTAAAATGTATCTTGTTCATTATGGCTCCTTTAAACCTTAGTGGTAGTCGATAATCTCGACATCAGCCGCATTTTCTATTTCCCATTTGAAACAAATGCGGTACTGATTATTTATTCGAATACTAAATTGACCTTTTCTCTTTCCTTTCAATTTTTCGAATCGATTTCCGCGTATTTCCTGAAGGTCCTGCATTGATGTCACAGCTCCTAAGCGTGCGAGTTTTATCTGGGCTTTTCGGTGCAAGTCCTTTGGCAGAGTCCGCAAAGCTTCCTTGGTGGCTCTGCCATAATTGATGTCTTCAGTTCCTTTGTTTTTGAAGTTTTGGATAGCCATTTTTAACCTTAAAAGACAACACACCAACTATACCGGATGCCGGTATAACGGTCAAGTATTTTTTAAAGGAGAAATTAGGTGCATTGTCACTATGGTCCTCTCAGTGTTCTCCCAATCGGATATCCGAACGGTTCAGGAGCTTTTAGGGCATAAAGATGTTAGCACCACAATGATTTACACTCATGTTCTTAATAAGGGCGGCATGGCCGTTCCCAGTCCTCTTGAAAAAATACTTTCCGAACAATAGCTTTACAAGATTATCTCCTGGAGCCGAACAGTTACCATCCATCTTGCCGTTGATTAATGCAACAATTATTCCAATTTATTACGTTTTGTCGGTCAGGCGATCCGCATACCCGCTCTTGAAATCAGGCAACGCACTGCCCCTGCAAGTGGAGGAGGTATATATTCTCTTGCATATTCGTATTCCCCAAAGTAAAATTTTCGAAACGGGTTTAATGGCTGTCGCAAGATGATCAGGGCGTGAAGATATGAAAATTAAAATCTATACGGTGGGCGGGACCATCGATAAAATCTATTTTGACGAAAAAAGCGCCTACGAGGTGGGCGAACCGCGGATCGGAAAGATACTTCAAGAGGCGCACGTGAACCTCGGCTTTGAGATAGCGTTTATTCTGCACAAAGACAGCCTCGATATGACCGACGACGATCGTCAAAAGGTTTACGACACTATCAAGACCGACAAAAATCGCTATATTGTGATCACCCACGGCACCGACACCATGATTGAAACCGCTTTGAAACTAAAGACCATACCCGATAAAGTCATGGTCCTTACCGGATCCATGGAACCGGCGCGGTTTAAATCAAGCGATGCCGCCTTTAACATCGGCTGTGCCGTGACCGCTGTGCAGATTTCCAAACCCGGTGTTTACATTGTCATGAACGGCCGCATCTTTGAGGCCGACAAGGTCAGGAAGAATCTAGACAAGAATTGGTTCGAACCTAATTGATCGTTTAACATTGTTAACCGCAGAGCCGCAAAGAACGCAGAGGTTATTTGTTTTATTGTTTTCCGTTGACCCCGCTTTTAGCGGGACAGGGACGCCGGAAAACAATCAGAAACATCTCCTGCGGGCATTTAGAGCCACAAAATATCGCGTAGCGTTTGATTTTTTTCTTTTCTTTGCGCTCTCAGCGTCTTTGCGGTAAAATATATCCCGGCCTGTTCGGAAGTTGGAGGAACCAATATGGCGAATGAGTTGAGTTCAAGTGTAAAAAAGGTGCAGGATGCTCTCAAGGGCTTTGGTCTGGCCTGTGAGGTGATTGAAATGCAAGAGACCACCCGCAGCGCCCAGGACGCCGCGCATGCTCTAAGCTGCGATGTGGGCCAGATAGTTAAATCGCTGCTTTTCAAAGGCAAGCGGTCCAAAAAGCCCATTCTGGTTGTTGCCAGCGGCGCCAACCGCATCAACACCAAAAAGCTCCGCAAGATTCTGGACGAACCAATCAAGATGGCCCACGCTGATTTTGTGCTCGAAATTACCGGCTTTGCCATTGGCGGCGTTCCGCCCCTGGGGCACGCTCAAAAATCAGAAACGTTCATTGATGAAGACCTTTTGCAATACGATGAAATCTGGGCGGCGGCCGGAACCCCCAACTCCATGTTCAAACTTACCCCAACGGATCTTCAAACAATAGCCGACGGCCGTGTCATATCGGTCAAATAATAAAATCGTATTACGATTTGATGACACGCGGCTGCGCCGCTCAACCAGGGTTTTAGTTTATCTTATCAATTGAGCGGCTTTTCATGGCCATAACATATAGTAATCACTGCAATTTTCACTCAATGCTTTACCTTCAAATCATTTCTTGGTATTCTATCCTTGGGGAATCCGTAAAAAATAAAATTCATCACGAAAGCACGAAATTACGAAAACATGAAATCTGGTCATAAGCACGCCTGTGCTTTAAGTGTTTAGTTTGCAACCGGGTGCGGCGGATCCGTCAGAGCTGAAATTTTCAAAAGAAAAAGCAACCCTGAACCTGTGAACGCTTACGGTAACACAAAGATAAAAAGATGAGAGCAACTATGGGCAAAAAACTGCTTGTCGGCTTTATCGTCGTTGTACTGCTGATGGTTGTGCTGGCCGTATATTTGACGGATGTCAGCCAGCATTCCCTGCAGAAGGCTGTCGGCACAAATTCCATATTGCTGGCAGGAGAGATGCTCGATCGTATAAACTATGCTGTTTATGACAAAATTGAAGAGCTGCAATCACACCTCAAAGATGAATCATTGCAAAACATTATACGGCATTCAAACAGAGAATTCGAAAATCTGGATAGCCTTCAAGAGTATGTTAATCAGAAGGACAGAGAATGGGTGCAGACTCCCAAGGATCAAATTGCGCCCTTTATGCAAGTATTGATCCATAACGATCTTTCGAATCGTCTGAGAAGAGAGTTGGTCGAGTTCTATAATAACAAGCTCAAGTTTCGCACCCCTGAAATGGTGCAAAACCGCTTAAAGCATCGGTTAGAGCGTCTAAATAGTGCTGAAAATCTTCATTAATTTTAAAAAGGTCAAAAATGGTTGAGAAGGAGACGAGAAAGAGGCCACGGAAGAAA
>JABMQM010000533.1 GCA_013203195.1 Desulfobacteraceae bacterium
CATTTGTGCCTTGGTGCCTTTGTGGCAAAAGACCTGACTAGTAAATTCGAATGGTTGATTGCGGAATCTTGAAACGTAATCTTGCTTTCGATTAATATTTGATTTATACCTCGTGGTGAAATGACGGCCAAACCAAACACTCGTATTGATATCGGGGGTCTGGAACTAAAGAACCCTGTAATGACGGCATCCGGCACTTTTGGATATGGACGTGAATTTGCAGATCTTATTGATTTAAACCGCCTGGGAGCTATTATCGTAAAGGGTTTGTCACTCGAGCCGTCAAAAGGGAACCCGCCTTTGAGAATCGTCGAAACCAGGTGTGGTATGCTGAATGCCATTGGGCTTGAAAACGTAGGCTTGGAGGCGTTTGTTAAGGGAAAAATACCGTTTTTGCAAAAGCTGACAACGCCTATTTTGGTCAACATCTACGGGAAAACTAAAGAAGAATATGCAGAACTGGCCGCGCGCCTGGACGATATTGAAGCAATATCAGGGATTGAAGTAAATATTTCATGCCCCAATGTAAAAGCCGGCGGAGCAGCATTTGGCGCTTATCCGCAAACTGCTGCCGAGGTTGTCAGGGCGGTCAGGAGCAAGACGACCAAACCACTGGTGGTTAAGCTTTCTCCCAATGTAACCGACATTGCTGAAATCGCCCGCAGTGTGGAAGCCGCAGGTGCGGACTCGGTTTCATTGATCAACACCATAACCGGCATGGCCATCGACATTGAATCGCGGCGTCCGAAGCTGGCCAATATAACCGGCGGGCTCTCCGGTCCGGCCATAAAACCGATAGCTCTGCGCATGGTCTGGCAGGTTGCTCAAAGCGTAAAGATACCGGTAATCGGTGTCGGCGGTATCATGAATGCCAAAGATGCACTGGAGTTCCTGATAGCCGGTGCTGCGGCCGTGCAAATCGGGACCGCCAATTTCATCAACCCGCGGGCAACCTTAGATGTTATTGAGGGGATAGAATCATATTTGATAGAAAAGGAAATTTCTGATATATCCGAGATTATCGGGTCACTGGAAACTAACCAGATTATTTCATGAACAAATAGAAAGGAGAGGAACATGCAGTTTGAAAACTTGAAGGCCATCATCGATTTTGCCATTGAGAGCGAAAAGGTCGCCGCTGCGTTTTACGAAGAAGTCAGTGAAAAAGAACCTTTTGCAGGTTCCAAGGAGATGCTCAAGGAATTTGCCGCTGAAGAGCGCAAGCACCAGGCTTTGCTGGAAAAATTTATGACCGAAGGTGTTGATAAAAGCGTAGCGGAGTATGAACTCAAATGGGTTACCGACATCAAACGCAGCAATTATGTTGTCGAAATGGAATACACGGAAGGCATGGTATACAATGAGATTTTGATGCTTGCCATGCAACGGGAAGAAAAGGCGCTGGCACTTTATAACGAACTTGAAAAAGAAGTCGAAGATGCCGCAAGCAAAAAGCTCTTTCAGGTTCTAGCCCAGGAAGAAGCCAAGCACAAACTTTATCTTGAAACCCAGTATGATGATTATATGGCTAAGATGGGAGATTAAACAGGCCTCCATTCAAATAGGAGGCAGGAATTGCTAAATGAAAAAATATATTTTGCTGTTGATTTCGTTCTTCATGCTCACCGGATCGTTTGCACTTGCTGAGGAACTCAAGGTGGGCAGTAAAGCTTCCGATTGGTCATTTGAAGACGCTGACGGAAAGTTTTATTCCATGGAGTCTTGGGCCGGGAAGGTTTTAGTGGTTAATTACGTTGATCCGGACGAGGCTGATTTGAATGAACATTTCACCGACGCCCTGAAAAAGGCAAAAGATGAGGGCCGCCTCACCAATGAAACCTATAGGGGGATCGGTATTGCCGATTGTGCCGCAACCTGGAAACCGAACTTTGCCATTCGTGTTATTGCCGGAAAAAAAGCCAAGAAGTACAAGAGCACTATCCTTTTCGACTACGATGCCTTTTTGCGAAACGCTTGGGGGCTTAAAGAGGATACTGCCAATGCAATTATTCTCGACAAGGCTCGAGTTTGCCGTGCCATTATCCGTGGCAGGGTTCCGGATGATCAGGTGGCAACACTTGTTCAGTTGGCCATAGATCTTCAGAACGAATAAGTCTATCCGGGAACACATCACCGGGAAAAGCTGATTTTGCATCTGGATTTTGTTGAGCAGTTACAAAAAAATCCTCCTTTTTTCTAAAAAAAAGGAGGATTTTTTAGTCGGTTGTTGGATTGAGGATTTAACCCGGAGCTGCCGGAAATTATAAACCTTCAGTTGCATCGACCGGGTGGGTTTTTAAGTATTCCAGCCGGTTCAATCCGTTGATATAGGCCTTGACGCTGGCGGTGATAATGTCAGGGTCTGCCCCGCGACCAAGGGCAATCAGGCCGTTTTCTTTCAAGCGTACCGTAACCTCGCCCTGGGCATCCGTACCGCTGGTAATGGCGCTTATCGAAAATCTTAAAAGTTCCGATTCGGTTCCCGTCAGTTTGGCAATGCTGTCAAAAGCAGCATCAATGGGTCCGTTGCCGTAACCCGCACCCTGGACGGGCCGTTCGTTTATTGTGAGCTTAACGGTTGCCATGGGAATAACGGTTGTTCCACATGTCGCATGTAGATATTCCAGGCGGAAGGTATCGGTAGTTCGTAAAATTCCCTCGGTAACAATAACTTCAAGATCTTCATCCACAACATGTTTTTTCTTATCCGCCAGCTCCTTGAATTTATTAAAAACAAGTTTCAATTCTTCATCGGAAAGATCATAGCCCAGTTCCTTTAAACGGTTGCGCAACGCATGCCTTCCCGAGTGTTTGCCCAATACCAGCTTGCTGGCGCTGAGTCCAACGGTTTCAGGCTTCATGATCTCATACGTCATGGGATTCTTTAAAATGCCGTCCTGATGAATTCCTGCTTCGTGGGCAAATGCGTTGGCTCCTACAATGGCCTTGTTGGGCTGCACGATGATACCGGTGATCATAGTGACCAAGCGGCTGGTGGGATAAATAAGCTCGGTTTTGATATTGCTCGAAAACGGAAGATAATTGGGCCTGGTGTGCATGGCCATAACAAATTCTTCTAAAGACGTATTCCCGGCCCTTTCCCCGATTCCGTTGATAGTCACTTCCGCCTGCCTGGCACCTGCACATACGGCTGCAATTGTATTTGCCGTGGCCAGGCCCAGGTCATTGTGGCAGTGTACGCTTACTATGGCCTTGCCAATATTGGGAGTGTGGGTCATGACATATTTTGTCAGGTCTGAAAATTCCTCGGGTATGGCATAGCCCACGGTATCGGGAATGTTAATGGTCGTGGCACCAGCTGCAATAACCGCTTCGAAAACCTTGCACAAAAAATCCCGGTCACTGCGGGAAGCATCCTCGGCTGAAAACTCAACGTTGTCGGTAAAGGAACTGGCGTATTTGACCGCTTCCACAGCGGTTTTCAAAACTTTGTCCTTGCTCATGGTCAGCGTGTAGGGCATGTGGAGGGCGGATGGGGCGAGGAAGGGAGGAATCCTCGGTTTGGCCGCGTGTGGGATTGCGCCCCAGACACGGTCGATATCCGCTGTTGTAG
>JABMQM010000534.1 GCA_013203195.1 Desulfobacteraceae bacterium
CGGAGAAGCTGTAAAGCGAGGAGATGTTATTGCAAATGTCGGTGTTTCAGGTCGAGCTACCGGTCCGCATGTCCATTATGAGGTTCTTTTGGACGGAATGCCGGTAAATCCTATAAAATATATTTTGAACTAGTCTCCACCCATAAATGGTCTTTTTGCCCAATCTCTGCGTTATGTTCAAAAAATAATCCTCGGAATATTAAACATATGCCTGTGGTTATTTTTTTCACATGCCTTGATCTTGAACAAAAATCCTCAGTTATGAATGGACACTACTTGGTATCAAAAAATATTTTAAGCCGCTCTTTAACCATCTCAAAGGCATCCAAAGGAATCGTCGGCTTTGTAATTCGGATCAAGTAATCGTCAACCTCTGAGTAGGCCTCTTCAAGCTCCAAAATAAAATGTTCTCGGGTTAAGTCATCAATCTCATCGTCTTCCGCTTTATGCGGTTTAATAGACAGCTTCGAGATGATTTCAAAAGGCAACCATGCCACCATTGACTGATTGAGATAATCCGAAACCAGATCAATCAAGTACATCCTGGCAGTCTCTTGATCGAATTTGTAAGTCCACTCCACCAGCTTTTCTCGGTAAACAATATGAAGTGTTATTCCGGATCTACCGATCCACTGGCAACTCTCCTTTCCGGTCAGGCAAAGTAGATAAAATATAACCGGTTCAAATACGTATTTATCCGGCTCTTTTGGTTTTTTCCCGGAACCGGTTAATATCAGTGCATGCCATCTATTCTCAGTGTCTTGCCATACCCAGGGAAGTTGCCCGTGAATTTCTATGTCACATGTAACGGTTTCTGATGTGTGGTTTGCGGTTTGGACCGTCAATGATAAAGGTTCAAATCGTTTTAAATCCAGGTTGATGCCGGAAGGGATGTGCTCATCGGTCTGCTCGCCGATAAATACGGCCCGATACAGCTTTTTCGCAGATTGCATCTGCTCTATAACCGGATTTAGGGTTTCTACGATTTGGCAAACCTGGCCTCGCAGTTCATTCCTGTCCATTTCGGCAAAGGCGCCTTCCGGAGTTTGGCATTTCCGGCGGTATTCGTCATAAACAAGGTTATAAATATCCTCGGGCTCCGGTTTGGCAATATCAATATTTTGAGAAGAAAACAGCGTGTCCATCCATCGCTTTATTGGATCCATTTTCAGACGATAATCCAATGGATATTCGGAAAAAAACGGTTCATCTTCACTTAAAATCAGGTCTTCGATGGTTTTTTCTTCATCATAAAGGCCCAGATGTCGTTGAGTCTTCTGTCGAACAGGATCTTCCAGAAATTTTTTTAACTGTTTTGATGTAATTTTCTCAACTTGCCGGTCATCGCCTGCAGGCTTAACCACATCAAATGACAAATCCGGATCAAAGCGCTTAAGCCTTTTTAAATCATCCGCTGCAGCGCTTTGATTAAACTTTTCCCATAATCGGTTTGCCCGGTAGTAAGCCAACCTGTCAGCTGTGGAATAGTTCAGCATAACATCGCTCCAGGCGTTGATCGCTTCAGGATCGAGAAAGCGTTCACTGCTGCCCGCAAGCGGTATCTCTGTAATTTGGAAACGTTGCCCGCTGGGAAATATTTCTTGCTCCACGTAGCGCCTAAGCTGATTAACCACGGAACACGGCTGCTGGAGGCGGTCTTTTTGAAGATCCCGGGAAACATAACTGATATACATCTTGTCCCGCACCGACAGCAGCATTTCAAGAAACAGATAACAATTACGTTCAGGAAGGCTGATATCGCCGATGCGCCGTTTTAACAGGCGCAGATCCAGTGATGACAGCTCGGCTCTGCCGGGGAAATTACCTTCTTCCATTCCCAGGACGTAGACAATACTAAAAGGGATGGGCCGCATGGGCTGCAGCGCGGAAATAGTGATGCCGCCGGTTAAATAGTCTCCGTGTCCGCCTGAAATGGAGCTGAGGTTGGCGCGTATAAATTCTTTGATCAGATCAACATCCAATGTTGATTTGGATGCATTATCCTGGAGTTGGTCATACAGTTTCAGATTGTCAAAGGCTTGAATCAGGGTTTGTTGTACGACAAACTCTCCTTTGAAATTTTCCGGAATTTCTATCAGTTGATCGCAGACATTAAAAAAAATCTGTTTCCACTGCTCACCGGTTGCACTTTTCACGTTTAACGTGTTTACGGCATGATGGAGCGCCTCAATGACCGTGCAAAACTTCTCAACCAGATCAAGGTCACCGGTTTTTATATCGTTAAACGGAACAAGTTCCTGAAAATGCGCTAAGCTCGCTGTGTTGAGTGCATTGGGAGCAGCCAGAATTCTTGACAGGCGCAGCCTTTGAAGGCCCTGCTTCCAAGTGTAAATGCCGCTAGCCGGGTATCCTTTGGCTATTTTTGCCTCCCGGTCGAATGTATGAAAAACATTTAACGCTTCGGTCCAGTTGGCCCAGGCTTGGACTTCATCCTGGTCGATCTTCCAGCGGCTTGCAAAGCACGGATTCATAATCAGATCAAAGACCTCGTTTCTGGAAAATCGTCCGGTAGCTAACGTCAAAATCCCCAGGATTGCTTTCCCGTATACGCTCTCGATTTCGGCGTACGAATCCACCAGATTGTAAGCAAGGCACTTTGGGTTGCGATTAAAAACAGAATCAAACACTGGTTTGTAAGTTGAAATGTCCGGCACCAGAATGGCGATATCAGTCAGCTGAAGGTCGGCGTTCTGTTCCAAATTAAACAGGATGTTGTTGTATACGGTTTCAACTTCTCTGTATACGCTGGGACAGGCAACGATCTGCAGAGACCGATCCTGGTCGAGTCTGTCTGTTTCAAGGGCTTCAGAAGATAGCGTGAGGATGCCGTTTTGAATTCTTGGCAGGATACCGGTTACAGGTTTTTGGGCTGTAAAACCGGTATTAAAGTCATAATCGGTCAGCTCGCACAAAAGCCGGACGCTTTCTCGACCCGGCTTACCCCATGCAGCCAGCAGTGCGTTGTCGTCCTGCTGAAAAAGTTCTCCCTGCTCTTTTTCCTCCGTCTGAATTGCAAGTGTTTTTACGTTTTTTCTCTGAACCCATCGTTTTTCCCTGGGTGTTTTGATATCCTCCCAGAATTCTTTGGAGGGATTTAACGCATAGATCAAAATAGTATAATAGGGCTGCAGCCGGCCGATTAGCTTTAAATGAAAATCAGATATCTGGGACAGGCCGAAAAAATGGATAAATTTGTTATCAACAGTTTTCCCGATATCCGGCTTGGCTTTGGAAAGCACCTTGTCAGCGTATTCCATCATGGAAAGCAGTTGTTTACCGGTGCGGCTTTCAAGTCCGTTTCTCAGGGTTTTTAACTGTAGGTAAAGCTGCTGCTGACACAGTTCCATGCTTTCCTGTATAGCTGCCTCATCCAACCACTTTTGGATCATTCCAATCCGGTGAAATTCATATTCTTGAAACAGATGGGCCAATTTTTCGGAAAGCTGCCAGAGTCTGGCCGCATAGTCCGGACTTTTGTGACCATCTTCTGCCATCAGATATTGGGTTACAGGCAAAAGATCGGGGGCGTTACTTTTAAGATTTTGCAAAGCATAAAGCATCAGTATTTTAAGCAGATCATTATCCAGCATTTTCGGCTTGTTTTCACTGTAATCAAGCTCCGTAAGCATGCCCCACAGGCCAGCATCAAGGTATTGAAAATCAACATTCATGAATATCGAATTTTTTTCCGCCAAAAAGAGCTGCAGCCATTTTGCCAGATTTGCATTGGGAACAATCACCACAGGAGCATCAAATATATTGGCCTTAATGCGATTTTCATCAGTAATGGTATCTGAAAACTTGTCTGCCAATTGATCCAACTCATTGCTGAAATAAAGTTCAATTGTCATTTTATTTCCTAATAAACACTTAAAACGTTTTTACATGAACATATCACACAATATTGTCAGATGAGGACAAAGCAGAATATAGAAAAAATAAATTTCGATAAGATAACCGAACGCATCATCATAAGGACCAGAAGGAACAGTTGTGATTAAGATTGGAAGCTCCATATGGCAGGGTTTGAAAATCCCCTGCAATGAAGACCGTTTTTTTTGGACGGTGATTTTACTCTTTTGTCAACCAACCGGCAGATGCCTTGCTTTCATATCCCGCCACAGGTTTCGGCGGCGATCGTGTTTTTTACGCCAGTGACTTATCAAAACGCTGTATTCGTCTCTGTTGAGTTCAAATAACGCCTGAGCCCACCGGGCATATTCCTCATAATTCGATTTATGTGCATTGGCAGGATCAGGAACAATACGCCGTAATTGCTCTTGCCAGACTTCCAGAGCGGTTTTAAGGTATAGACCGGCTTTCATTTCCCGCAAACCTTTACGCCGAGAGGCGGTTAGATCTCCCCTGGAATCTCCTTCAGGAAGAACAGTCTCCCAAAAAGAAGGATGTTTTACTTTGATCTTTTCACTCTGGGGAAGATCCCTGGTTAATAAGGCCAGCCAGCGCCACTGTTTTTTTACCGCTTTTGTATTGTCTTTTAGATCAGAAAGCCACTCAGCGAGCTTGTTTGAAAACCATTCTTTATCTTGCTTGACATCCAATATGGCGTCAATCAACCAGTGAATCCAGGTGTCAGCAACTTTACGTGAGTCCATATAATAGGGGTAGCTACGAGCCGCCATTTCATTTTTCCACTGGACAAAAAGCGGAGCAAGCGTCCCTTGAGTATCCGGTTTGGATAGACTTCGGTACGCCTTCAGGACCGTATTCCAGTTTTCCGGCGTATGAAATGCCACGGCCTGTAATGCGGCGGCGGCGCTACGGCCCGGATGGTTCAGCCGTTTTGCAACATCAGCCCAACTTGTCAATAATGAAGCAATCTCTTCATCACCTTTATTAACAAAGGAGCTTTTCTCTATAAGGAGCAAAGAAGCCTCCGGGCACCACCTTTCCCCCCCATGCCCTTCCAAATAACTTGAGAAGGTTTTGACAAGGAAAGATTCAGCCTTTTGAAAATCGTTTTGCTTTAAGGCCTCATCAACAAGCGGCCGGCCGTATCGCCAGTTTTTGTCGAGATATTTTCGGCAGGATTCAAGGTAGTTGCCTGCATCAAACCGTTCTTCGTAATTGTGGTTGAGGTGGTGCCAGGCCGAATAGGTGTTGTCCAAATTCATATGATGATCGCCCTCTTTTAGAAACTCATAAATTTCCCGGCAGACACCATCCGGGAGCCGGATAAAAAAACCAGTAAATTCATTTTCATCCAATGCGACCATTTCAAAGGCGTTTTCAAGATCAAAAGCCTTTTCCGCAAATATTTGGCCGGGATTTCTTTCGGGATGCGACGATAACCATAGCCACTTCAAAACGCATTGCGTCAATTTTTCTTCCACAACGCACGGTTCCCCATGGTCAGCGCCCATCCATTCGGGATATGATCCGATTTGGTCATCAATTTCCTCCAGAGCCTTTAAAAACAGATCCGGATCATCCACTTCATCATAGACATCCTCCATCAGCGTCAACATATCTTCCGCGATAGGTTCCAGGTCCAGGGCAAGGCTCCCGCCATCAAAATACGGCTCTTCCCAGTGATGGTCCCGAACCGCATACTTACCTTCCTCGTCACCTACTTCACTTATGATGCCATCATAGTTGCGCCATAGCGAAAACCAGTGCTCCATTGTTCGTTGAAGGGACGTCAATCGCCCGGTTTTACCTCTGCTCGCTGAATCCTGATCTGTGGCCAGAATTTTTTTCACAGTCGTCGCCATGTCCGGGTCGATTTTATCGAACTTCTCCATGTAGATGTTCAAATCGGTTGAAGCTGACACTACCGTAAGCAAGCCGGCGATCTGCTCCGATGTCAATGATTTCATCAAAATCTGTCCGATACTATACTTTCTTTTCCGCATTTCTCTTCCCATGCCTCCTTCCCAATTTCATGATCCGGACATGCCAGACCCCATTGAATTTTTCAAATTAAAACGATCTCCGGAATGTATAGACAAGGATAATTCAAACTTATAATCTAATCCCCTTACTCTCACCTTGCGGTATTTCTCCCCAGATTTTCCCTGCTACACTAAAACTTAGACGCAGCTATTACTATTTTGGCGCATGCTACAGCGTCTGATAGTGCTTCGTGATGAATTAATGGAATTGTTAAGTATCTGCAAACATTGGGTAACTTTGTTGGATAAATTCCCCACGTTTTTCTTGCAAGCGCTACGGTACACTGAAAAGGAATTGATGGTGGTCTTATACCTGAAGCTTGACAACAGGCATTTAGAACGGAACGATCAAAGGATGCATTGTGTGCGGCAAAAAAATCTACACCGTCCAAAACGTGCTCTAATGATGGCCATACATGTCGGAATCTTGGTTCCGATGCTACTAGGTCCCACGTGATCCCATGTAAGTATGAAAATTCAAAAATTTTCCTTGGAGGTCTAATAAGTCGATGTTCTTTATGGACAATATTTTCTGATTCTACGCGTACCAAGGCCACAGAACAGGCGCTATCTCTATATCTGTCGGCAGTTTCAAAGTCTATAGCTACAAAAACATCACTCTTTTTTTGTTTACCACGTTTCTTTTTCACTTTTATAAATGACGGTTTCTTTTTTGATCTGAGGAGTTTATCAATTAATGCCTGTTTACGGCCTACACTTGGAATACCGACTTCATTACATACGTATTTAACTTTTTTCTCATTGATAGAATTTAATAAATATTCGACATCGGCTTTTCGAGATCGTAAAATTGATTTTCTCATATCATCAGTTTTTCGTTTGTCTACATTCTTAATACCCAGATCTTCAATTATTTTCTTTAATTCTTTGTTTGTAATAGAAGACAAAATAGTTCGTTTAAGGTTCATTTGTGAACTCCTCGTGTCGTTCAATTGCGTTCGGATTGAGTATTAATTGCGCCGAAATTACATTTAGCGCAATTACCAAAAATAATATAATAACTATATATACAAGTAGTTAAAAAGTGTAGCTTGCACAAAACTTGGGCCAAACTTGGGCCAAACTTGGGCCAAAATCCGTATCTTTCTGAATTAATCACCGGTACCTGGATACCATCTGGCTGCACTGGTTTTGCCGACAACACATATCATTTTTTCCCTTTTCATTTCAGCAAGTACCTTTTTCACCTGATCCCTTGAGAGTGAGGGTAATATCTCCTTTAAATCACGGAATTGGCTTCCCTGATTTTTATTATCTTTAATGTGCTTCAATAATAATTGCTTATTGGTTTCACGGTCAAGTCCGCGTTTACGGGTGTAGACGCCTTTCCGGTCGACAAACTCGTAATATTTTCTAGAGAGCATGTATTTCCGCCCGATGCGTTCAACGACTCCGGACTTGAGCATAACCGGTATGCGATCACGCGCCCATTGGGGGAGCTTTTCTTCCCTGTTTATTAAATCAAGGGTGATAAAATCGGTGGCTTCGAAAGACACTTGACGCTCACGGCCGATCTTCTCCAGAAATGTTAAAAAGCGGGGATCCTGTACTTTCCCGTATAACGTGAGGAATACTTCATAGTCATCGGTTCCACTGTAATCAGGAGGCTGTTTGCTCTCGCGAGCGCATAATTCGAACATTCGGTTGGCCCCCTGACCGGAACGTTCAACCATTCCGCATCTGGCAAACACCTCTGCGATGCGCCGGTTGCGAGGATGCTGCTTCCAGAGAATGTTTTCCGGAGTTATACCGGGCGGGAAGCCACCCGGGCTGACAAGTTCGATTTTGGTAGGATACTGTTTAATGAATACAGAACCCGCGTGCCGATAATCCCTATGGCTGACGGCGTTTAGAATGGCTTCACGAATCACTAACTCGTTAAAGGACGGAACCGTCAGCATAAAAAGGCCGTCTTGGTATTGATATTCATCGTTACGAAGGTTGATGGTATTCCAGAGATCGTCGTAGTACAGGAAAAAGCCTTTCCGGTATTCCTTACGCTGCTGAAACGGCAGTGAGGTTTCTTTTGATCGGTATTCAAAAATAGCTTCGGCTTGTGCAAGATGAATACCCAGGGCTTTACGGGTGCCCAAAAGGATTAATGCGGAATAGGTAATGCCGCCATCAACCAGAAGCTCGGCGTCTTCAAGCAATTGCTCTGAAGAAATGTTAAGCAATTCGTCATTGCCCGATCGACGATGCCATCTTTTTCTGAATGTTTCGATGGCGTGGTGGTCGAGTTCTTCAATGGTCGCCTCTTTACAAATCTGAGCCGAGAAGTCCGGTTCCGCCTCCGCAAATATCTGCTGCAATTTTTCCGGTGTCATGGGGACAAGGGCGTCATGGCTGCGCATCCAGTAGGCCCCCCTGTATTCAACGGGTCTTCCGATGGGCCTGGAGGGAACATGCACAACGACAATCCGGCCGTCCGGATGAACCATCTCCTCCATATCGATCCGCAGGTGAAGCCTGTCCAAAAGCTGAGCCTGGGTTTTGCCGATATCCGGGAAAGCTTCGGTCCCCGCAACCTGACGAGGCGGTTTGTCCGTCACCCCCAAAATGGCGGGGCATACGAAATTGAGTCGATATGAACGAGTCAAGTGAAATTGCTCGCCAG
>JABMQM010000055.1 GCA_013203195.1 Desulfobacteraceae bacterium
ATAATTATGTCTATGGAGTACAAGTCGATGACTCGGCCGAGCACAACGACCGTGATAACAAAGGCCAAAGAGCCCCACACCCGGAGCCGGCCGTAGCTTTTCTTCTCCTCGCCCAGCACATCCATGGTAAACGCTTCCAGAAAAGATATGATCGGCGCATAAAAAAGAGCGTAAAAAACAGTAATGGCCAGCATGCTCCAGAAATCGGTGGAAAAAAAGAACAAAGCCCATATCGCTGTACTGACAAAACTACATAGAATATACAGCGGTTTCCGGATTTGAAAGCGGTCTGCCAGAACGCTCCAGATGAGACCGAACAGAATCATGACAACAGACCTTAAAGCCGAGAGACTGCCGATTTGAAAACCGCTGAAATCGAGATGGTAGCAGTATAGATTAAAATAGGGCAAAAAAATGCCCATAACGCCGAAGTATAAAAAGTACTGGGAACCGATAACAAATTTGAATGAATGGTTGGAAGCTTTATCCATAGTCCGTGTCATACGGCATTTGCCGGCAAAACACAATCTGGTTAGATTTTCTTTACAAATATCTGTAACAGTGATAGTTTATTGCAACGTTTAACGAGTTTGACGGAGGCAAGAGTAACACAGCTATCAGCATCAAAATGCAGGAGCCCCAAATGGACTACATTAAAATTCGATTCACCAAAGACGTTGACCGGCTCAGTTCCGAGTTCGAAAAAACCTTTGAGGAGATGTTTAGAGTAGTAAATCCCATGTTCACCCTTTCAGAAAGGACATGGAAACCTCCAATGGACATCTATGAAACCCCGGACGAGATCATAATTCTGGCAGAAATTGCCGGGGTTAAAAAAGAGAATCTCGAACTGGAAATCAGCAGTAAAGCCGTCAGAATTTATGGTGTTCGCACGGAATTCCCCAAGATAGAAAACGCCACCTACAGGCTGGCTGAAATCCAGTACGGCAAATTTGAACGCATCCTGTTTCTCCCGGCACCTATTGATCCTGAAGTGGTGTCGGCGTCCTATTCAAACGGTTTTCTCCAGGTCCGTCTTGCCAAACTTATGCTTAATAAAACCCACAAAGTGCAGATTACAGACGGATAAAATTTTTATTTCATTATAAATGCCGCCGTATACTGGTAAAAAGGCTGTTTTCAGAAACAGACTCAGGAGGTAAATATGACCCAGCAGCAGTCGCCCATAGCTTTCAGCGCGGAGAAAATGCCCAAAATTTTGCCCATTCTACCTTTGTTTGATGTCGCACTTTTCCCTAAAATGGTCCTGCCCCTGGTTGTCATGCAGAACGTGTCGATTCAACTCGTCGACGAAGCCATGTCACAGAATCGAATTATAGGGCTTATCGTCTCAAAAGAACCGATCAAAGAAAACGGTTACACACCTAAAGACCTATACACCGTGGGTACCAGCGCTATGATCCTTAAAATGGCAAAAACTGAAGACGACAAAACCCAGCTGCTGGTTCAGGGCTTAGGCAGATTTAAGGTGCAAAAGTATATCAAAGGCAAGTCGTATCTCCAGGCCCAGGTGGAACATGTTGAGAACATTGAAAAAATTGACAAGAAAACTAAGGCCTTGGTGTCCAACTTGATCAGTCAGTTTATTAGAGTTGCCGATTTTTCTCCCGGCTTGCCCCCGGAAATCGCCGTCATGGCCAAGACAATACAAGAACCCGGCATACTGGCCGACATGATCACTTCTACAATCAATTCCAGCCTTAAGGAGAAGCAGACCGTTTTGGAAATGCTCAATGTAAAAAAGCGATTACAAGAAGTTACCCGACTGGTTAACTATCAGCTGGAAGTGCTGGAGCTCGGCAACAAGATCCAATCTCAGGTAAAAGGAGACATGGACAAACGGCAAAGAGAATATTTTCTGCGCGAACAGCTCAAGGCGATTAAGGAAGAGCTTGGTGAAAAGGATCAGGCCACGGTTGAAGTCGACGACTACCGGGCAAAAATCGAGGAAAAAAATCTTCCCGAAGAAGCCCGTAAAGAGGCTGAGCGTGAACTCGACCGCCTGGCCCGCATGCATCCCTCTTCGGCCGAATACACGGTGGCCTCAACCTATTTGGACTGGCTGACGGCGCTTCCATGGCATGCAAGCACCACCGACAACCTGGACATCAAAAAGGCCCGCAAAATTCTGGATTACGACCATTTCGGTCTTACAAAGGTCAAGAAACGAATTCTGGAATACCTGGCCGTACGCAAGCTAAAGCCGGAGTCAAAGGGCCCGATTCTATGTTTTGCCGGCCCGCCCGGTACCGGCAAAACATCCTTGGGACGCTCCATCGCCCGGGCCCTGGGGCGCCAGTTTTTCCGTATCTCTCTGGGGGGTGTCAGGGATGAGGCTGAAATCAGAGGACATCGGCGCACCTATGTCGGGGCTCTTCCCGGACGGATAATCCAGGGAATCAGGCGATCCGGATCAAACAATCCGGTTTTTATGCTGGACGAAATCGACAAGGTAGGCAGCGATTTTCGCGGAGATCCTTCATCCGCCCTGCTGGAGGTGCTGGATCCCGAGCAGAACTTTTCGTTTTCAGATCACTATCTGGATGTTCCGTTTGACCTGTCCAAGGTAATGTTTATCACCACGGCCAATCTCCTCGATCCCATCCCTCCTGCTCTGCGGGACAGAATGGAAGTATTGATGCTTTTAGGCTACACGCTGGATGAAAAAATCAAAATCGCCAACCGCTACCTCATACCCCGCCAGCGGGAAGCCCATGGCCTCAAAGCGAGCCAGATATCTTTCACCAAAGGCACGGTAAAACATATTGTTACCGGTTATACCCGCGAAGCAGGCTTAAGAAATCTTGAGCGGGAAATTGCGAACATTTGCCGCGGAGTCGCTGCCAAAATTGCTGAAGGTATTGAAGCTTCCGTTAAAATCAAGATAGAAAAAGTTTCCGAGTATCTTGGCCCCGTAAAAATGACATCCGAGGCCAAGGCCAGAACCTCCACGCCCGGCGTGGCCATGGGGCTTGCCTGGACTCAGACCGGCGGAGAGCTGCTCTTTATAGAAGCCACTGCCATGCCGGGAAATAAGGGGCTGACTCTGACCGGTCAATTAGGAGATGTCATGAAGGAATCGGCAACGGCAGCCTTGAGCTTCATTCGAACCAACGCAGCCTCTTTTGGGATTGCTGAAGATTATTTTCAAAAGCATGATATTCATATTCATGTACCGGCCGGTGCCATCCCCAAAGACGGTCCTTCCGCCGGTGTCACCATGTTAACAGCCTTGACTTCCCTTTTTACCAATCAAACCATTAAAAAAGATCTTGCCATGACCGGTGAAATTACATTAAGGGGGCAGGTCCTGCCTGTCGGCGGTATCAAAGAAAAAGTTCTGGCCGCCCACCGGGCAGGCATTAAAACGCTGATTCTTCCAAAATGGAATGAAAAAGATTTAGAGGATATACCCCAAGAAGTTCAGGATAAGATCGAATTTCACTTCGTCGACAAAATGAAGAATGTCTTAAATATCGCATTTAAAACCTAAAAAATTATGATGGCTTTTAAGTCAGGAAAGACAACCTTTCTTGTAAATATCTTTCTTATAGTTGTTTGCGGTCTGCTTCTGCTTTTAATTTTCGGTTGTTCAACGCCCGGCCCCCCTCCAACGCCACGGGGACACCCCAAGCCTTACCGTATTGGTAAAAACTGGTACCGGCCGTTGCCGCACGCTCAGGATTTCAGGCAGCGTGGCAAAGCATCCTGGTACGGCAAAAAATTTCACGGCCGGAAAACGGCCAACGGCGAAATTTATAATATGTATGCTATGACTGCTGCCCACAAAACCCTGCCCCTCGGCACTTACGTCAGAGTGGAAAATCTTAACAACAATAAAAAAATCGAGGTGCGCATCAACGACCGGGGGCCTTTTGTTCGTGGCAGAATCATCGACCTTTCCTATACAGGGGCGAAAAAACTGGGTGTAGTGGGCCCGGGCACAGCTCCGGTTGAAGTCGTGGCCCTCGGTACCGCCTCAAAAACGAAAACGCCGGGCAATAGCGGCCGATCATATGTCCCCATAGACTATTACAAAGGAAATTTTACCGTGCAGGTGGGCGCTTTCAGCGACCGCAAAAATGCCGAAAGATTGCAGCAAAAACTTGATAAGGAGTATAAAGGTGCCCATATTGCCGCCTATAATGACGGCAATGCGACCTTGTACAGGGTGCGGGTGGGCCGGTGTTCAACCCTGGATCAAGCCGAAAAATATGAAGAAATCATGATTCAAAGAGGATTTGAGGACGCCTTTGCCATCGCCGAAGACCAGTAAAAGTTTGGAAAAAAACTAATGGATCAAGAAAAAATATCCCCAAAGGTTGTTTTTCTGGATAGGGACGGTGTTATCAATCGGGATTCTTCTAATTACATCAAAAGCTGGTCGGAATTCGAATTTATTCCCGGAAGCCTGGAGGCCATAAGACAACTGACGTTGAACGGATTTGTAATAATCATTATTACGAATCAATCGATGATCAACCGCAACATGGTATCTAAAAAGGATTTAGAACATATTCACACTATGATGAAGACAGACATTCGGTCCCATGGAGGAGAGATTAAAGACATCTTTTTTTGTCCCCATATTCCCAAAGATCAATGTGACTGCCGCAAACCGGAGCCGGGATTAATTTATCAGGCCGCACAAAAGCATCAGGTAGATATTAAAGCGGCGGTCATGGTCGGCGACAGCACCAAGGATATTGAGTGTGCCCGCAACGCCGGATGCAAGCATACAGTTCTGGTCCAAACCGGCAACGGAGCAGCAGCTGAAAAAATTCTTAAAGCCAAAAAGATGTTCCCGGATTTTGTGGCCCGGGATCTTCTCCATGCCACCGAATGGATATTAGCCATCCATGAGAACTAACTTATCCGGCCCCTTAACAACCCTTGAGGGCCGTCTTGAAAGAATCACCTATTATAACGAAGAGAACCACTATACCATCGCCAGATTAAAGACCGACTCTACCCAAACTCTTGTGACGGTTGTCGGTTACATGCCGGCTGTTAGTCCGGGTGAAGCCCTTAAAATCAAAGGCACCTGGGAGACCCATCCCAGATACGGCCAGCAGCTTAAAATTCAGTCCTATGAAGTAACCCTGCCGGCGTCTGTTGACGGCATAAAGAATTACCTGAGATCAGGCTTTATAAGGGGAATCGGCCCTGCAATGGCGGATAAGCTGGTTAATCACTTTAAGGAACACACCCTCGAAGTTATCGAAAAAAATCCGTCAAAACTGCTGGAAGTTTCAGGTATCGGGAGAAGCAAAGCCGCTTCAATAACCCAAGCCTGGAAGGAACAGCATGCGGTTCGGGGCCTTATGCAGTTTCTGCAGGAATATGGGGTCAATACGTCCTATAGTGGGAAAATACTCAAAGCATACGGCCTGGATGCGGTCAATGCCATCCAAAGTAATCCATATCGCATGGCGGTTGATATACCCGGAATCGGTTTTCATTTAGCGGATACCATTGCATTGAAAATGGGTGCCGGCAAAGACGAGCCCGCCAGAATCAAAGCCTGTATTATCTTTCGAATGCTACAGTTCGCTGATGATGGGCACATTTTTGCTTATGAGGATGAGCTGCTGCAAATCTGCGCCAAGCTTCTTAAGATTGAAAGCGAAAATATCAAATCTATCCTCGCAGTTCTTGCAGATGAAAAAGAGATCGTTGTGGAGAAAATGCCTCAAGATCCTGATGCAACGATCATTTACACCAAAGCGCTTCACGAGGCAGAAACCGGTATTGCCAACAGGCTGCAAGCCATGTTGTCCGTGCCCGTAACAACCGCTGCCCTTGATCAGGAGCAGATTACGACGGAGATTGTAGAAAAGCTCGCCATTAAACCTTCTTCCGAGCAGCTCAGCGTCCTGGAAGAGATCCTTTCCCACCGGGTTTCCATTATTACCGGGGGTCCCGGAACCGGCAAAACGACCCTGATCAGATCGGTTACCGCTATATTTGAAAGCATGGGCAAAGCGATCCTGCTGGCGGCGCCTACCGGACGGGCAGCCCGCCGTCTGTCAGAGGTTACCCGCAGAAAAGCGTCTACCATTCACAAACTTTTAGGATACAATTTTAACATCAACCTTTTTGAAAAGAATCAGGACAATCCTCTGGATGCAGATGCACTAATTGTCGACGAAGCCTCCATGGTGGACACTGCGCTGATGTTTCATCTGTTGAAAGCGCTTCCAATGACATCAACGCTAATTCTGGTTGGTGATATTTTCCAGCTTCCGTCGGTCGGGCCCGGCAATGTTCTTGCGGATATGATCGCATCAAAAAGAATACGTACATTCGAGCTAAAAAAGATTTTCAGGCAGGCCAAAGAGAGCCCCATTGTTCTCAATGCCCATAAGGTTCGCCGTGGGGAAACACCCGACCTGACAAGTATCGACAACACGGAAGGCCTCTCCGAATTCTACTTCATCGAACAGCGCAACCCTGACAAGGTGCTAAAGACAATCGTTGAATTATGTAGCGAAAGAATTCCCCGGCGATATAAATTTGATCACGTGAATGATGTTCAGGTTTTAACGCCCATGCACAAAGGTGTCGTGGGTACAATTAACCTGAACCAGGTGCTTCAAAAGGTGCTGAACCCGAGCCCGGCGGACACCAAAGCCAAAGGCATCGGTTTCAGGTCGGATGATAAAGTCATGCATTTGAAGAACAACTATCAGAAAGAAGTCTTTAACGGCGATATCGGAACCGTCATATCGGTTGACGCGGAACAAAAACAACTGTCCGTAGACTACTATGGAAGACCCGTTAATTACGATTTTGCAGAACTGGATGAACTATCCCTGGCATACGCCATATCAGTACATAAATCCCAGGGTTCGGAATATCCTGCCGTGATTGTACCCATTTTGACACAACATTTTTTTCTTCTCCAACGCAACCTGCTTTACACGGCTATTACGCGAGGTGCAAAACTGGTAATCCTGATCGGTACCCAAAAAGCCCTGACAATTGCCCTGAAAAACAACAAACCCCACAAGCGTCTTACAGGTCTTGCTTTCAAGCTTCAGGACGGCTAACCCGGATATTCCTTGACAATCCTCATTGTATCAATTACTTAAATCCCAACTTTTGAGCCAGAATGGCAATTTAAAGAATATATTTATAATACATCTATTTAGGAGATTTCTAATGGCAGTGCCAAAACGCAAGACATCCAAATCAAAGCGCAATAAACGACGAACCCACCAGAGGGTCGTGCGGACAAACCTGTCGGCCTGCCCCCAGTGCGGGGAGGCCGTGCTTTCTCACCATGCCTGCTCAA
>JABMQM010000535.1 GCA_013203195.1 Desulfobacteraceae bacterium
CCAGTATCCAGTATCCAGCATCCAGCATCCAGTATACAGCAACCAGTATACAGTATCCAGTATCCAGTATCCAGCATACCCTATTCAGAACTTATCCAGCCCATGACAGACAATATTGCGGCCACATCAAAAACCCATCAGACCTTTTTACAATTTTCAGACGATCTTGCCAAAGGGTTTGCCAAGACTTTTGACTTTCAGACGCAGCTTTTAAGGACCATGGCCTCCAAAGAGAATGCGGTTTTAAGTTCAGAATTGATACCAAAAGCTCCGCAAACAACTCCCCGGCCCTCTTCCGTGGTTTCCGACCGTAAAGTCGTCTTTAACCGTGAGATGTGCTTAGAGTTTGCCGTCGGATCTGCCGCCAAAGTCTTAGGCCCTGAATTTGCAGTCATCGATACGTATGACGTCAGGGTGCGCCTGCCGGACGAGCCCCTCATGCTGGTGGACCGCATCGTTGAGCTACAAGGTGAAAAAGGCTCCCTGGGTTCCGGCCGCCTGGTGACGGAACATGATGTGCTGCCCGGCGCATGGTACCTCGACGGCGGCCGCGCGCCGGTATGCATCTCGGTTGAAGCCGGTCAGGCGGATCTTTTTCTGTGCTCTTATCTGGGCATTGATCTGAAAGTAAAGGGCCTGCGCAAATATCGGCTTCTGGACGCTATTGTTAAATTCCATAGAGGCCTGCCGCGTCCGGGAGATGTTATTCGCTACGAAATCGATATCGACAATTTTGTCCACCAGGGAGATACTTATCTTTTCTTTTTCCGCTTTGAAGGCTTTATCGGCAATGACCATCTCATCAGCATGTTCAATGGCTGCGCCGGTTTTTTCACTGATGAAGAAGTGCGCAATTCCGGCGGAATTATCTTAACCGAAGAGGACTCTCGACCCTTGGCCGGCAAAAAAGCTTCCAACTGGCAAGATCTTGTTCCGGTTAATGCGGAAAGCTATAATGACGAGGCTGTAGCCGCCCTCAGAACAGGCGAGCTTGCCCGGTGTTTTGGACCGCTCTTTGACGGAATCGATCTGGCCCCATCACTGCGGCTCCCGGGGGGACGCATGCAGCTTATCGACCGCATCCTGCTGCTCGATCCTGTTGGCGGTCGCTATGGACTGGGGTTGATCCGGGCCGAGGCCGATATCCATCCTGATGACTGGTTTTTGACCTGTCACTTCATGGATGACATGGTCATGCCGGGAACTCTCATGTATGAATGCTGCGCCCATACCTTGCGTGTGTTTCTCCAGCGCATAGGCTGGGTCACGGCCAAGCCCGAAACCTGCTACGAACCGGTGCTCGGAGTTGCCAGCGTGCTTAAATGCAGAGGACCGGTAACTCCCCGGACCAGGCATGTCCGGTACGAAATCGAGATCAAGGAATTGGGTTACGCCCCGGAACCGTATGTAATTGCCGATGCCCTGATGTATGCCGACGGACAAAGAATCGTGTCGTTTAAGGACATGTCCATGAAAATGACCGGGGTTACCCGTGCCGAAATCGAAGCCGTGTGGGGAAAAGCAGAGGTCAGGGACCAGGGGTCAAAGGTCAAGGATCTGGGGTCAGGGGCCAGGGGTCAGGGATCAGCCGCCTACGCAACGCTACGTCGTGCCAAGGAGGTCAGAGAAGATAAAGTGTCAGAGCGCGATACCCGGCAACAAGCAACCAGCAACAAGCAACAAGCATCCAGTATCCAGAAACCAGTATCCAGCATCCGGCATCCAGTATCCAGTATCCGGAAACCGGCTCTTTATGATCGTGACAGGATTCTGGCATTTGCCGTCGGAAAACCGTCGGAAGCATTCGGCAAACCCTACAGGGTGTTTGATCAAGAACGGTTGATTGCCAGACTGCCGGGTCCGCCCTACTCTTTTATGGACCGCGTTGTTGCCATTGAACCCCGGGCATGGGAGCTGAAGCCCAACGGGTGGATAGAAGCCGAATACGATCTGAGGCCGGAAGCCTGGTATTTCAAGGCCGACCGCTCCGGATCAATGCCGTTCTGCGTGCTGCTCGAAATTGCGCTGCAACCCTGTGGATGGCTGGCCGCTTATCTGGGTTCGGCCCTTCGCAGTGAAAATGATCTCAAGTTCAGAAATCTGGGCGGCAGGGCCGTCATACGCCGTACGATCTTTCCTGTGGAAAAAACCCTTACCATGCGCGCTCGCATGACAAAAGTTTCCGAAGCCGGAGAGATGATCATTGAACATTTTGATTTTGAAGTTCTGCAGGATGCTGAAGTTATCTATGCGGGTGATACGTACTTCGGATTTTTCTCCAAAGAAGCCCTGGATCAGCAGGTCGGTATCCGGGGAGTCGACAATCTGGTCTACCATCCCACCCCAGATGAGTTGCACGACGCCCGCTCCCACAGCTTTGAGAACCAGGCGCCGCTGACACCGGATGATTCTCAATTGGATCCGGCGCCTTCACTGGCAATGCCGTCCGATGCGCTGCGCATGATAGACAATATTGAAATCTACGCACCCCAAGGAGGCCCCGAAAAATTAGGCTTTATTCGCGCTATTAAACAGGTCAACCCGGATGAATGGTTTTTCAAGGCTCACTTTTACCAGGACCCTGTCTGTCCGGGTTCCCTGGGAATTGAATCCTTCCTGCAGCTGGTCAAATTCATGGCGCTGGATCGATGGAAGAAGCTTGCCGCCAGCCATTGTTTTGAGCTTATCACTGATGATCCCCATAACTGGATCTATCGCGGACAGGTGATTCCGGAAAATAAAAAGATCGAAGTTGAAGCAACGGTAACTAAAATAATTGACAGCCCGTTTCCGAGCATATATGCAAACGGTTTCCTGAAAGTCGACGGATTGTATATTTATCAAATGGAAAACTTCGGCTTTAGGTTGGTTCCAATATGATTTTGACAGGATCAAAATGAAAAAAGACCGCTACGCTTGAAGAGCGCTACGCTTTAGGAACGCTTCGCTTAAGGGGTAAAAATCTTTTTATCAATACCCCTCAAGGCCACCAGGCCGCTCCTCAAACAAAGTGCTCCTC
>JABMQM010000536.1 GCA_013203195.1 Desulfobacteraceae bacterium
CCGTTGCCCCCATGGCTGAAACCTGAACCTGGTTGCTGTCTGGTGATGTCAGTTGTATTGTTTTCATAGGTGAATCTCCTACCCGCCCTACACTAATTTATCAAGGGGTAAGTGTCTCACTTTCATTGGCACAGAGGGCTTTTCTCTTTTTTGTTTGGTTTCAACAGTTGAAGCTAAAATTGTCGAATACCAACTCACTATCACCCGGCAAGAGATCAACATCACGGGAAAGCCCGCTCGAGGCATGACCATTAACGGGGGCATTCCCGGGCCGACGCTGCGTTTCAAGGAAGGTGACACCGCCCGAATCAGCGTTCACAACCAGATGAGCGTGGAAACATCCATTCACTGGCACGGCCTACTGGTGCCGCCCGATATGGACGGCGTCCCTTATATCAGCTTCCCGCCTATTGCAGCCAATACAATCTTTACTTACGAATTTCCCATCCGCCAAAGCGGTACCTATTGGTATCACTCCCACACCAGTCTTCAGGAACAAAGCGGCGTTTACGGGTCCATCGTCATCGAACCGCGCCAAAAACGCTTGCATGCGGATCGCGACTACGTTGTTCTGGTTTCAGACTGGACAGACGAGAACCCCTACGGGGTATTACGGACCCTCAAGCGCGGCAGTGAATGGTATTCGATTGAAAAAGGCAGTGCCCAGAGCATTTTCGGCGCCGCCCGCCTTGGAATGCTCGGCGATTATTTTCAACGCGAGCTTCAGCGCATGCCGGCAATGGACATTGCAGATGTCGCCTACGACCGATTTTTAGCCAACGGCCAACCCGAATCATCGCTGGCGGCTCATTCCGGTGAAACCGTGCGACTGCGCATTATAGACGGTTCTGCCACCACCTACTTCTATCTTGAATTCGCCGGCGGAACCATGCGGATTATCGGTGCAGACGGCTTGGATGTCGAGCCTGTCGAACAAAAACGTTTTCTCATTGGTGTCGCTGAAACCTATGATGTTCTTATCCAAATCCCCGCCTCCGGGGCCTATGAACTGCGCGCGACCGCCCATGACGGATCGGGCTACGCTTCGGTCTGGATCGGCTCCGGCAAGCGTCATCCAGCCCCTGATGTTCCTAAACCGAACCTCTACCATTCCATGGGGCATTTCAACCTGAAAAACATCTTTGCTCTCACTCCGGCCGGTGCCATGGGCATGTCCGACAGCCGGGTAGATGCCGGTATGTTCGACAAGCCCGGCATGATGGATATGGGCGGTATGAACGGCATGGAGAGTATGCAACATGGCCCCGATTCTTCCAAAATGAAGATGGGCGGCATGGAACAAACATCGGGGGCAGGTGAGGGCGATGTGACCCATGACACCGGCAAGCCGATGAAGCATTCCCCGGCCGCTACCGAAGAAATGGACCACGGCGGCCATTCCATGCCGATGCTTGCTCAACACTCCCGGATCGGCAAAAAATACGGGACCGACTTTAGCTTCCTGGCTGCCGACGTCTCCGCATCCAAAAACCTGGCCGTTGACGGTATGGATCCAGGGCGTCCCTGGCCGCCCTATGCCAAAATGCGCTCTGTCAAACCCACGGCCTTTGCCGCCGGAAAACCCGTACGCGAAATCCGACTAACCCTTGACGGCGACATGGAGCGCTACGTCTGGCTGCTCAACAAAAAGCCGCTTTCCGAAAGCGACTCCATCCGTATCCGTGCCGGCGAAGTCGCACGCTTTGTCATGATCAATCGCACGATGATGCATCACCCGATGCATCTGCACGGTCACTTTTTCCGTGTAGTCAACGGGCAAGGAGACCACGCGCCGCTTAAACATACCGTTAATGTCGCCCCCATGTCCACTACGGTCATCGAATTTAACGCCAACGAGATCGGCGACTGGTTTTTCCATTGCCACCTGCTTTACCATATGAAGAGCGGCATGGCCCGCATGGTGCACTACGAGGACTTCACCATCGATCCCCAGCTCGCCGCAATCCGGCCCAACCTCTACAAAGACTCCTGGTATTTTTGGGGCCAGGCCGACATCCTCAGCAACATGACCGAAGGCTTGCTGACGCTTTCCAACACCCGCAACATCTTAAATGCCGAGTGGGAAGCGGGATGGCGGGAAGTGGACGACACCGAATGGGAGGGGATCCTCACCTGGAGTCGCTACATAAACCGTTTTTCAAGTATTTTCGTTGGTGCCGACTTTTTGGGTGAAGAGGATGAGCTCGATAAAACTCGGGGAGTGCTGGGACTTCACTATCTACTGCCGCTTAACGTCGAATCAAGAGCTTGGGTTGATTCCGACGGCGGTGCACGCATCAGTGTTGACAAGGATTTTGAACTGACCCCACGCCTTGTTCTCTTTGGTGAAGCCGAGTACGACACCCACGATCTGTGGGAGGGCAGTGCGGGATTGAACTACACGATTCATAAAAACTTTTCACTCATCGCTCTTTGGCATTCCGAGTTCGACTGGGGCGGCGGTGTGCAGATACGTTTTTAACCCTGATTTCTATGGTATTATTTTCTTATTACAGGTTCGATTCAGGCTGTGATCTGCGAAAAATATCTTAAAAGGCTAATTTCCATGCCAAAAACAGCGCTTTAAGCCAAAAATCAGCACTTTTTTTCGTTAATTTCCAGTCAAATCATTTTGTTAGCTTGGTCAGACCCGACATGCGCCATGCAAGAAGGCGAGGGAACTGATTTCTCATCCAAGGGCTGCCTTTTCGAATTGTATAAGCCAAATGAGTGGGAAGCTTTGATAGTTGATGCTGGCTTTCGGATTATGGATTGCCGCAGAATAACAGTCAAACTAAAGACCGTAAGTGAAAAAGAGAGAGAAATGCAATGGTTCGCTAACATATGCAAAAAGGCGACCAGCAAATAGTTAAAATCCGACAAAATTGTAAATGCCCGGTTTTTTGTTGTCGGGCACAAAATCTATCGATCGTCGCTTAAAACCGAGCCCAGTTTTTCGCTTCTCCGTTTGGCAAAGCTTCGTCTTCTCTGAAATAAAAATCCATGTGTAATTCCCTTTTAGAAGATTAATTTTAGGGTCAAATTTGAGTTTTTTACGGCTGAAAATGCCGAGAAATTTTGGTATTTTAATAAGTGGTTGAGACAGTTGCACTGGTACGCCGACAAAAATCTTGTTTGCAGGAAGTTTGATAATCAGCTTTGGAAGTTTTTATGTTGACTTCCACGCCCAGCCTGATATTTAATCTAATCTGAGTGAGGGTCATAATAATACGAAATTCATTGTGCATATAAAACAATTTAAAACAGGTGGTTATAAATGCCAAGCAAAAAAATAGCTAGAGACTATATTTATTCATTTCCTGCAATCCGAGGTGTCCAAGCAGGAAGAGAATATTATACAACAATGTGTCCATTAAAGCTAATTCCTGACTTATTTAAATTTGACTATGAAGATTTGCCACCAGAATTACGAGCTCAACGAATATTATATAAAGGGCGCATACCGCAAATAAGTCGATATATCGTTGAAAATCAAGATAATTATATTTTTTCGTCAATAACAGCCTCCGTTGATGGCGAGGTACAGTTTGACCCAATTAGTGATGATACGGTTGGAGCTAAAATAGGGACACTTTCTGTTCCAATGGATGCAAAATTTATAATTAATGATGGCCAACATCGATGTGCCGCTATCAAGGAGGCATTAAAAAACAATTCATCTCTTGCATATGAAACAATATCTGTTGTTCTCTTTGTAGATGCTGGACTTAAACTTACCCAGCAAATGTTTGCTGATCTTAATCGATATGCAGTGCGGCCAACAAAATCCCTCGGAATCCTTTACGACCATCGAGATCCAATGGCAAGACTTGTTAATCTATTAATCAAAGAAGTCCCCATTTTTAAAGGTATGACAGAAACTGCCAAGAGCTCTATTTCAAATCGTTCTCGAAAGTTGTTTACACTCAGTAGTATTTATCAAGCTTCAAAGCGGCTTCTTCAGAAAAAAACAGGCGAAGAAGTCAATTCCAAAGAAGAAAAATTATTAATCGATTTTTGGAATGAAGTAGCCCAAAATATGCCCGACTGGTTGGATGCAGTTAATAGAAAGGTCGCCCCAAGTGAATTGAGACGAGATTATATTCACGCTCATGGTATAGCATTACAAGCACTTGCAATCGCTGGATGTAGTCTCATAAAAACTACTTCAAAAGGATGGGAAACCAAGCTATCAAAAATTAAAAAGATCGATTGGTTGAGAGAAAATGCGGATCTTTGGGAAGGGCGTGCTTTAATCGGTGGCAGTTTAAATAAGTCTCAAAAAAATGTGATACTAACGGCCAATGTTATAAAAAAGGTTATGGGCTTGCCACTTGAACCAAAAGAGCAAGAAATAGAGGATAACTATGAAAAGGGTCAATATAATAGCTAATTTTAATAAAGATTTGGGGGAAGATTTTTCTAAAATTATAAGTGATCTTTATTCTCTGATCCAGAGAGTTTATCTTGCCGATAACCGTCCATGGGTGATTGGATATAGTGGTGGAAAGGACTCCACCGTAACTTTGCAGACTATTTGGTATGCGCTTAGTACCCTCCCTATAGGTAAGTTAACCAAACCAGTTTATATTGTCTCATCTGATACTTTTGTTGAGACGCCGGTAATCGTAAAATATATTGATCGCAACATTGATAAAGTCAACAAAGCAGCAGAAAAAGCTGAGTTGCCCTTTGAGGCACATAAAGTCACCCCACTTATTGAAAATACATTTTGGGTTAACATGATTGGCAGGGGTTATCCAGCTCCCTATAGTAGATTCCGCTGGTGTACGGATCGGTTGAAAATTGAACCTGCAAACCGTTTCATAACTGAAAAAGTTGCTATTTATGGGGAAGTGATTGTTGTATTAGGCGCACGAAAAGAGGAGAGCTCTAGACGCGCTGGATCAATGAAAAACCGCAACAAAAATGTTCGAGAACATCTTTTTCGGCACAGTACCCTACCAAATGCATGGGTTTTTACACCTATAGAGGATTGGTATACAGATGAGGTGTGGAAATATCTCATTGCTATAGAATCTCCTTGGGGTGCAGACAATCAAGAACTGGTTGCTATGTATAAAAATGCTCAGGAGGGGGAATGCCCATTGGTCATTGATAAAACAACCCCACCATGTGGTAATAGTCGATTTGGATGTTGGACATGTACTGTTGTTGAAAAAGACACTTCAATGGAATCAATGATCCAAAGTGGTGAAGACTGGATGAAGCCTCTTCTAGATTTACGTGACTGGCTTGTAACCACCCAAAACCCAAAAATAAAGAAAAAGATTCGAAACTTTAGGCGGCGGTCAGGAAAAGTCCAATACAAAGAAATGAATGGATCCATGAAACTTATCTGGGGGCCTTTTACTTTTTCATTTCGAAAAGAGATATTACAGCGCCTTCTTGAAGCCCAGCAGTCTATTCAAAAAAATGGCCCGAATTCGGACGAAAAACTTATCTCTGAAGATGAACTGATGAAAATTCGACAATTGTGGCTTTTTGAAGAGGGGGATTGGCAAGACTCACTTCCACAAATCTACGAACGTATTACTGGAAAAAAACTTAATGTCCCTAAGGACGACTGGGCCGGAATGGGGGGGCTTGAATTGCGAATCCTCCAGGAAGTATGCGAAAAGCAGAATGTGCCGGTTGGCCTCCTTACCGAACTATTTGACGCACAGAGGCGCCAACATGGAATGAGTAGACGGTCAGCTATCTACAATGACATTGATACTATTCTTAAAAAGGACTGGCGCACCAGGGAAGAGGTTTTTGCTGAGAGTCAAAACTAAAATAGCAGCCGTATACAGCTGCAGAAATTAGATCTTGACAGCTTTAGAATAAAATAAAATGATACCGCGATGCTATTAAAAAAAATTGTCCTTGAAAATTACGGATTGTATTCAGGAAAGGTCGAATTCGACCTTGTCCCGCGCGTAAGGTACAGGAAAGAAAGGCCAATAATATTATTTGGCGGAAATAACGGCACAGGGAAAACTACGCTGCTAGAAGCAATTAAGCTCGCCCTATACGGAAAAGGAGTTCTTGGTAACCGCGTAAGTCAAAGCGAATATGAGGCTTATCTGCGCAGTCAGATTCATAGAGGAGGAGAGGCTTTGCTTCCTCCAACTTATGCTCGGCTGGCAATCGAATTCGATCATATCCTAATGGGAGAGTGCTCAACATATTGCGTAGAGCGTTCATGGGAGTTAAAACAAGGTAAAGGAGTTAAGGAATTTCTTAAAATATTAAACAATGGCAAAATAACTGAAGATGTTACACACGGTTTCTGGCGGGGCTTTATTGAGGAGATTATCCCTGAGCGTCTTGCGCAATTGTTCTTTTTTGACGGTGAAAAAATAAAAAGTATCGCCGAAGATAAAGGTGGTAGCCTTGTACTTGCAGACTCTATCAAGACCCTTTTAGGGTTGGATATCGTCGAAAGGCTCAAAGCGGACCTATCAATTTATACCTCACGTGAGGCAAAAAAAGCAAACACAGCGGGTGATAAAAATGCCTGGCATAAAACAGAGGAAAAAATCATTCAAGTCAAACACGAGATTAAGTTGAAGCTGGATGAACTTGCCCATATCCGCACCAGTATTGATGGTATCCTTGCCGAGATTCGGAAAAGGGAAAATCGTCTTTACCGGGAAGGGCATACCTTTGCCACCCAACGCGATAACCTAAAAAGCGAAAAATTTCATTTGAATGCCTTAATTGAAAAACTCGAAAGCCAGATACGGGTTGAATGCGAAAAAACCTATCCTTTTGTGCTATGCCCTTCTATCGTTGAATTGCTACGTAATCAAATGCAGAAAGAAAATAAGCTTAAACGCTGGTCAGTGGTAAGAGATGAACTGGAAGATCTGCGAGAAGAAATCCTTTCCACTCTTACGGCAGCAGAGACAAAATTAGGCAAATCGACCACAGAAAAAGTCACACATCTGATCCGGACTGCGGTTCAATCACGAGTGGATAATGCCACACAACTGAAAGACGGAAGGGAAATCCACGGCTTTTCAGAATCTGATTCCCAGCAAATCCTAAAATGGGCAGATGATGCAGGAAAAAGATCCTTGGCCCAAGTAAGGAAAATAGGGAGAAATCTTGATTCTGCACTAAACAAGTTGCGGAAGATTACAAAAGGATTGGCTAAAAGCCCGGATGAAGCGCAAGTTAAACCAATCTTCGACGAACTATCTTTATTGAATCAGCGATTGGGCAAATTTCAACTGAAAGACAAGCAACTCCAGACGAAAATAAGAAAGAAGGAATTTGATCTCAACTCATTACAGCGTGATCTAAAAAAGCACATTGATAGACAGATTGCAATGGACACTACCAAAGGCCGCCTGTCGCTAGTGAACAATATCCAAAAAGCATTGGATACTTACCTAAAAGAACTTACTGACAAAAAGATCAGCCAACTTCGTATAACTGTTGCAGAAGGTTTCAATATATTATCACGAAAGGGGAACATTATAAAAAAGGTTGATATCGATCCAGAAACTTTTAATGTCACCCTGTATGACTATGCCGATAAACCTATATCCAAGGAGAAACTTTCTTCTGGTGAAAAACAGCTTTACGCTGTGGCTATGCTCTGGGGCCTTGCCAAAACATCTGGCCGCCCCTTACCGGTAATTATTGACACACCGCTAGGCCGATTGGACAGTGACCATCGCCACAACCTTATTAATAATTATTTCCCTCACGCCTCCCATCAGGTAATCTTGCTTTCAACTGACACGGAAATGGACCAGAAACTATACAAAAAGCTGAGCCCGAATATTTCACACTGTTATCATCTTAAATATGACCAGGAGTCCAGAAGTACGAAGCCTACGGAAGATTACTTTTGGAAGAGGTCCACATATGCCTGAACTAACCTTACAACGCATACCTTTTACTGTGGAAGCAGGCAACCGCTTGCGTACTCTAAAATCCAGGACCGGAATAACGCCCAATATCCTCTGCCGAATAGGTTTCTGCCTGTCGTTGGAAGAACAGGGATTGCCTCCTGAACTTCCCAATAATTTTAAGGTCGGTAGAGAAATCAACCGTTACACACTGTTGGGCAAGTATGATAAATTCTTTGTAGCTTTGTTAGTTACTCGACTTGTAAAGGACCAGATGTCTTTAACGGGAATTGATAATATGTTTTTAGCCCACATCAATCGCGGGATCGAAATTTTGACCGCCCGTGTAAAATCCATTGCCGACTTGTCTCATCTTGGATGATGAAAAGCCATCTACACCAATTTGGGCAAAGATATCTCGTCGATCGCCATGTCTAATGCTTTGGCATAACGTTCTTTTAAAGTTTTAAGTTTTTGATTACTAAGCTTTTCGCCAAGCATATATAATAATAAATCTCTCACCAAAACTCGGCCCTTACCTATTATTATCTCTTTATATGGGCTCCAAAGGATATCCACATATGGCACTGCTTGCAGGTCTTGGGGCAATATTGAGACTTTTCTCACACTCTCCTCTAATCCATATTTTGAACATATTTTTGAAATTACCTCAGTCATAGCAAGAAGGCCTAATGGCCTAAATAAAATATCGCCGCCAAAAGATCCCCTTTTCTTTTCGATTATTTTAGAAGCGTCTTTCGCATTAAAAAAACTATTTAAATTTGGAAAATAGTTGGCCATTATTTCAAAGAAATTCGAAGCATACTCATAATACTCATCTAAAGTTGTATCATTTGGTCGACTAGCTTTTAGATTTGCTGTTTTCACACCATCAGGCATGGTAGAAAATATGACAGTCAAAACATCGTATAGGTTGCCTATTGTTGTCAAAGAGTATTTGTCTTTTGGAGTAATATTGTTTGTCTGTTTATATGCAACTCTGTCATTCGAGAAGAAAGGATTTTCCTCAACAAGTCTTCGTACGATAATGGCCATTACGTCATTTTCATCAAGTGCTATAATTTCTCCTTTGGATACTTTTACAGCAGTTTTATTAAGCGTAGTAAAAAGACGTCGTGTCCTTTGAAGTCCTGTTGGTGTAATGTTATGAGCAACCAACAACACAGATACTTCATCATTCTCAAATTGGTCTCCACCCTTAATCGCCTTTTTTATGCCAGACAAACGATGTTGACCATCAATTGCAAATAACTTTTCTTTTCCAGTAAATCTTAAAAAGCCAAAACTATTGAGATATGACTCTGAAATGTCTTCAATTTTAATAGTTAATTTGGTTGAAACAATCCCAATTGAATGCCACGAAGGAGATCCTCCATATACAGCTATGACCAAAGAGTTAAAAAATCTCTCCTTTTCATTAATTAAGTATTCAGCTATTTCATTCCCGCGTCTTCTTTTGATGGTACGTTGGATCATTTCAGACAATTTTTTGCTTTTATGCAGGTCATCTGCAAAAGAAACCAGTTCACTTATAGTCTGAAAAGACATAATGCAAGAATAATATGCCCAATCCCCAAAAAAGCCTCTTAATGCTGGTATATAAAGATTATTCATAGCTGCCACGCTGCCTTTACGATAGGTTTAAGTTCTGCTTCAAAATCATTCTGGTTACATGGTGGTATTAATGATCCACATAACTTTTTCTCAATTTCTTTAAGATCATGTTTTTCAGGAGAGAGTTCTGCATAGTGAAAATCTATATGACCCTTCCAACGATTGAGCATTGTATGAACAAGGGGCCGTTTTTCTTTTCTCTCTTCACTTAAATATTCAGTGAACCTCATCTTGAGGCTACGCTTGCTCCCCAACTTATGTCCTGTAATACCAATATACATTATATATCCGTTTTCTGGTACATTAGTATCCCGATTTGAAACTATAAATGCATATATGCCAGAAGATTTTGGGATATGCCGGTTATTACTTTTAACAAATTGTATTCGTTTCCAACGTAGGTCAACCGCCAAATCTAACTCTTGCCAACGTTCTGGGTTGAGAATAAATTTCTGTCGCGTGATTTTAAGAGAATTTACTCAAGTTTCGCACCCCTAGTATGGGTTTGCGGCTTATAATTACTTCTTTTACGTTTACTTTATAGTAGTAAATGGCTCCAATTTATGGTATATATAATTATCTGAATTAACAATATATAGCCACAAAAGGAGCCATTTAAAAATGAATACCACAAATTGCAAAAAGTTCAAAGGAGAAATTGAAAATTATATAGGAAACGGCC
>JABMQM010000537.1 GCA_013203195.1 Desulfobacteraceae bacterium
CCTCAAGGCCGCCAGGCAGCTCCTCAAACGCAGTGCTCCTCAAGCGTAGCGCTCTTTTCTACCCCCTTCTTTGTGTCTTAGTGCCTTTGTGGCTGAACTATTAGAAGATAATTCAAATTATCGTTGCAGAAACACCAGGCTTAGGGCTGGAACGTAGGTAATGATGAGAACCGCGGCAAGCAGCACAATCATAAACGGTATCGCCGCCCGGTAGAGCTCAATGATTGGTTTGTCAAAACGGTAACTGGCGATAAACAGGTTCATGCCGACCGGCGGCGTAATATACCCGATTTGCATATTGGCCAGAAAAATAATCCCTAAATGTACCGGATCCACACCGTAATTGATAGCAACGGGAAGAATGATCGGGACCATAATGACTATCGCTGAAAAGATGTCCAGAATGGCACCTAAGATCAGCAATAAAATATTCAGCAGGATCAAAAAAGCGATTTTACTGCTGATATGAGCTTGGATGATATCAAACAAACGCATGGGCACTTCGGCGTCGATCAGAAAATTGGTCGAAGCCAGAGATACGCCCAGGATCAGCAGTATCCCGCCGACCATCACCATGGAATCCCGCATAACAGCCGGAAGCTTTGAAAGACTGATCTCCTTGTAGATAAACACTTCGACCACGAGGACATACATGGCCGTAGCCGCAGCCGCTTCGGATACGGCAAAAAAGCCGCCGTAAATTCCCCCCAGCACGAAAAACGGCAGCGGTATCTCCCAGATGGCTTCCCGCAGCGCGCTCTTGGCTTCTTGTGCTGAAAATAACGGACGCTCGATGGGGCTCCGGCGGTTTTCCCACAAACTATAGAACGACAGCAGCAGCACCATGAGCAGTCCGGGAAGCAGGCCTGCCAGAAACAGATCGCTGATGGCGACCTTCGCGCCGACGTTCATCTGCTGGGCGATGATAGCGTAAAGAATCAGCGGCAGCGAGGGCGGGAAAAGCAGGCCCAGGCTGCCGGAAGTCGTCACCAGGCCGATGCTGAATTTATCCCGGTACCCGGCCTCGATTAATGCCGGATACAGCAGCGCTCCCAGGGCCACGATGGTGACGCCCGAAGCACCGGTAAAGGCGGTAAAAAAAGCGCAGGCAATGAAAGCTACAATGGCCAGACCGCCCGGCATCCAGCACAAGAATGCCCGGGTCAACCGGACCAGGCGGTGTGAGGTCCGGCTTTCTGCCAGAATGTAACCGGCAAAGGTAAACAGCGGCAATGCCAGTAAGACCGGCGTGTCGGCGATACGGTAAACTTCAATGGCGATTACCGACAGGCTGACATCCAGATAATAAAAACCGAGCATCGCAACCGCCAAAATAACGGCGAACAGCGGCGTACCCAAGAGGGCGAGCAGAATCAATATCAGCGCGAGAATATATATCGTCACAATCGGAGCGTAAAAATATTTTTGAAGTTTTCAAATGACAGCATGAAGTATCGAACGGCAATCACCGCAAAGGCAAATGGTATGATGGATTCACATACCCAGGCCGGGACTTGGGCGAACAACGTACCACCGTCGGCATACTCCACCTGTACAAACAGCAGGCTAAAGTAAGCCGCAACCGTACAAATCAGGGCGGTAAACAGCTGCACAACAGTGCTGACCAACGGTTTGGCACGTTCCGGCAAATAGCGATCGAGGATGTCGACGTTGATGTGGTTACCCTGCCGGCTGGCCACCATGGCCCCCAAAAGACCGACCCAGAGCACCAAAATACGTACCAGAATATCGCTCCAGACAATACCGGAATCGAACAGATTGCGCAGAAAAATCTGGGTCACCGCCAGGCCGATCATCAATAGAAGCAACCCCACCAGAATACTGTCTTCGATTCGATACAGCATCGAACGAACTCGTTCTGTAAAAGGCTTGTATTGGTTGTTACTCATTGGCATCAGTGCTTGGAACGATAGTCTGCAAGAAGGCTTTCCAGCGTGTTTACCATTTCCCGGGATAATTTGCCGGCCTGAACCAGCCGCTCCGGGATCGCCGCTGCATTATCGTACCATTGTTTCAGATCGTCAGCATCCGGCTTTACAAACTCGATGCCCTGCTTTCGCAGCGCTTCTTTTGCTTTAACGTTGTCTTGGCGGTTCAGCCGATCGAGCTCTTGGAATACGCGCCCCATAATTTCGCGAAAGACTCTCTGATCGTCCGGAGACAGTTTTTCAAATACCTCGCGGGTCACAGCCAGGACGCCGTAGATATACAAGAAGGGCTCGTCCATTAGGTATTTGATCTGGGTATGCCATTGCAGGGCAATGGCGCCGATGGGTGGAATGGTTACCGTATTGATCAAACCGGTTTGCAGGCCGGCCCGAACATCGGCAATCGATAACGGGATCGGTTTGATGCCAAAAGCCTGGACCGCTTCCAGGATGGTTTTATCGTTATCCGGCACCCAGACCTTCTGTTTGCGCATCTCTTCAACGGATCGGATCGGATCGGTGGACATTACATAGGCAAAACCGCCCTCGGCGATTCCAAAGGTCACAAACCCGCCTTTTTCGAGGCCGTCGATAATGCGCCGGTCCAGCTGCCGGCGAACATAATCGATCTCCTCGAAAGACTTGAATTTCATCGGCAGTCCGTAAATTTGGTTGTCCTCAAAATACTGTGTCAGGCTTCCCCCGACAACAGCACCGCCATGGAGCTGGCCGACGCGGATTTTACGCAACACCGAATTATCATCGCCCATAACGCCGCCGGGATAAAATTTTATCCGAATCCGGTTGTTGGTCTTGCGGGCCAGTTCCTTGGCGCCTTCGCGCATTTTCTGCATCCAGACGGACCCCTCCGGCGACAATGTAGCGATTTTGAGCCTTAAGCCCAATGCCTGCCCGGGAAGCATCACCATTAGAAAAACAACGGTCCATCGTAGGATCGTAGAAATTCGCATCAATTTCTCCTGACTACGTTTTTATCATTAAAATAACCGCAGACCCACGCAGAAGAACACAGACTATTTTCTCTGCCGACCCGGCAGAGAAAACACCTTATAGCCCTGCGGGCAGTTTAATCCATATTAAACGGAAGTTAATATTAACAACAATTTTAAATTTTCTATACTACTTTCAGCATGTACAGGCCAACTGTGCGCTATAGCGAAGATATCTTCGTTCTGCCAGGTCGGCCGAACAAAATGTTTTTTTCAGCGTTCATCCGCGTCTGTCTGCGGTTAAATTAAAAATAATCTTCGGCACTTTTAAGTAATTCAAGAGCCTGTTTTTGCGCCAGGGTGTTGGCCAGCACATATCCGGGAACATCGGGGTCGGCCTCAAGCACCTCGTTAAGCAGCCGATCATGCAGGTCCCTGTCGAACATCAAGCGGGCATAATGCCGAGCATACATTACTTTAACCATTAAATTTTTGCTATGGGAAATTTCAAGCGCGCGCTCAAAGTGCCGGCGTCCGGTTTCCGGCTTACCGCCCAGAGCCGGCGGAATAAAGGATGACAGTACCCCCAGATACAAATGGGCGGCGCCGTCTTGATATAATTCATCCAGCACGACAACCCGCTGCATAATAGTCTCGACCCGGGCAATGTCGGCAACCGCGTTCCAGTCCTGGCGCCGCACCTGAATCCAGGCGGCCCAGGCCGATCCCAGCGCATATAGTGACGGCACATCCTTAAGCTTCAACTCGGAAACGATTTTCTCAAACTCCTGAAAATCTTTGCGCTTCAGCGCACACGCTTGCGCCCGCCCCACGCAAACAGCTTTAAGGGCGTAACCCAATGCCTTATCGGTCAATTTTTGGGCCCTGGTAACATCCTTTACGAACACGTCGGTATAAGCGGTATAGATAGAGGCGGCCTCCCGCAGCAAAGGCTCGCTTTCCGGATCACGGTAAAGCAGGCTGTCGACCATCAACAGGTAAGCCGGAGCGCCGGTTTCCACCGTCGCCAAATCATTGTTGTTCAGGATGGCCTGGGACAGGCCGGCGGTCATATCGACGGTGACCGACGAGATCAGTGCGCTGCATCCTGCCAGCAGCAGCGCGCACAGCAGGACCGGCAGTACAACCGCAGGGGCAAGCAGCCGCCGTAATTCGCTATTGCTGATATTTAAACAACTGGCAGACATGCAACACTCTCTCCGTATAAGTTTGATTCTATTATATAAACATAATCCGGGCTAATTAACAAGATTATCTTCAAACCGGAATCAGAAGATAAGCCGTATTCTTTCATTAAGAAGAGCTGAATATTTTTCTTTCAGATCATCAGATAAAAAACATACATTTAAAAGATCTCTCCAGTCCCTTATGGCCTTATTGATGTCTTCCAAAACGGAATCAGCAACATGTCTGTTCAGACCAAGACGCTCCTGGCCAAAATAATCGATCAATATTTTCCCGCTCAGTTTCCGCCGTTTTCCTGCCATCGGTAGTGCTGTTTCCTCTTTAGGGGAGGTGAGGACGATCGTGGAATTGAGGATATCATAGGCCGGCGACAGTTCAATTTTTCCTCCGCGTGTTATCAGTGAAAAGTTTTTCAGATGCATATCTTCATTTCCGATAAGGAA
>JABMQM010000538.1 GCA_013203195.1 Desulfobacteraceae bacterium
ATATATACCCGGGATAGAACTTGCGCGCCGATGTCTTTCTTTTTCCTTTGACAAGCTCTACGATTTCTTCAGTGGGCACGAGCACTTCACCGAATTTTTCAGGATTAGGAATGGACGCAATACGTTCTTCCAAGGCCGCTTTAACCTTGCTTTCAAACCCCGAATAAACATGAACGATATACCATTTAAGAGCCAATCTTCATCTCCCCAACAACTACTTTAGAACCAAGCGAAGCAGGATTTGCAAACCGCCGTCAACCACACCTAAGAAAAGCGATATGATCATAACCAGGATAATCACAACTACAGTGGAACCCATAGTCTGCTTACGCGTAGGCCATGTAACCTTTTTGAGTTCCACCTTAACTTCTCTGAGGAACTGGATACTTGTATCCAGGTAGCTTTTAATCTTCCCCGGTTCCTTGCGAGTTTTAGCTACATCCTTCTTTGGTGGTGGAACTTGTTTTTTTTTAGACTCCTTGGCTGCTGCCACCGGCAGCGCCATCTGCGTGGCAACACCATCATTTTTTGCTTGTGGTGATGTAACTGCTAAGGCTTGCTTTTTCTTGTTTTTTTTGGCGCTTATAGTTTTTTTTCTTTGTAGCCGTGCCATTATGCTCCCAAAATGGTCAAATCCAAATGAAACCATCAAAGAAATTTCTTGGTTTATGTCAATTGCCGGGCTTGCTCTTTTGTCTTTGGCAGGCCAGGAGGGATTCGAACCCCCAACACTCGGATTTGGAGTCCGACGCTCTACCGTTGGAGCTACTGGCCTGTATCATTTCTTCTATTTGGTTTCTTTATGCAAAGTATGTTTTCTGCAAAATCTGCAATACTTGCTGAACTCCAACTTGTCCGGCGTTGTGCGTTTATTCTTGGTCGTTGTGTAGTTTCTCCTTTTGCATTCGCCGCATGCAAGGGTAACAATTATTCTCACCAGAAAACTCCTTCACCGTTATTCGATAATTTCGCTGACCACACCGGCGCCGACAGTCCGGCCGCCTTCCCTGATGGCAAACCTGAGCTCTTTTTCCATCGCGATCGGCGTTATAAGCTCACCTGTAATCGTCACATTGTCGCCGGGCATGATCATCTCCACGCCTTCCGGAAGCATCAAATTCCCGGTAACATCCGTCGTACGAAAATAAAACTGCGGCCGATAACCGCTGAAAAACGGCGTGTGGCGACCACCCTCTTCCTTACTCAATATATATACCTCGGCCTTAAACTTGGTATGAGGTTGAATCGAACCCGGCACTGCCACCACCTGACCGCGTTCAACTTCATCACGCTTGGTGCCGCGCAGCAACACACCTAAATTATCGCCGGCCTGACCCTCATCCAAAAGCTTACGGAACATCTCAACTCCCGTACAAACCGTCTTGATCGTCGGACGAATACCAACAATCTCGATATTGTCACCAATGTGAATCTTACCGCGCTCAACACGACCAGTCACCACCGTACCACGACCCGATATGCTGAAAACATCCTCTATCGGCAGCAAAAACGGCTTGTCTATATCACGCACCGGCTCCGGAAAATACGAATCAATCGCATCCATTAACTCAAAAATACAACCAGCCTCTGCACTGTCAGCATCATCACTCTCCAAAGCCTTCAAAGCACTCCCACGAATGATCGGCGTGTCATCTCCGGGAAACTCATACTTGTCCAACAACTCCCGAAGCTCCAACTCCACTAACTCTATCAGCTCCTCATCATCCACCATGTCGCACTTGTTCAAAAAAACAACAATATGCGGAACTCCTACCTGACGCGCCAATAAAATGTGCTCCCGGGTCTGAGGCATGGGACCGTCATCAGCACCCACAACCAATATGGCACCGTCCATCTGAGCAGCTCCCGTAATCATGTTCTTGATGTAATCAGCATGACCCGGACAGTCCACATGAGCATAATGACGAGCCAATGTCTCATACTCAACATGGGCCGTCGCTATGGTGATGCCGCGCTCCTTCTCTTCCGGGGCCTTGTCTATCTGATCAAAAGGAACATAGTCCGCCAAACCCTTTAAGCCCATATGCTTGGTGATCGCTGCCGTCAAGGTCGTCTTGCCATGATCTATATGACCAATCGTGCCCACATTAACATGCGGCTTGGTCCTCTCAAACTTTGCCTTGGCCATCTTCCTCCTCCCTTGAAAGCGGATTAGCGATAAATACACTCTATTTCCAGTTATAAAATCGCTTCACGATTTTATAATCAAATTACCACCGATAATGGGCAAACGCCTTGTTGGCTTCGGCCATTTTATGGGTGTCTTCCTTCTTTTTGACAGATGCCCCTCTTTTGTTGGCGGCATCCATAAGCTCTCCGGCCAGTTTGTTGGCCATACTTTTTTCCGACCTTTTACGCGCAAGGCCGATAATCCACCTTATGCCCAGTGCCGTTCGCCTTGACGGCCGAATTTCTGTGGGGATCTGGTATGTTGAACCACCGACACGACGCGACTTTACCTCAATCATCGGTTTTGCATTTTCGAGAGCTTTTTCAAAAACTTTGAGCGGAGATTCATTTGTTTTTTTCTCGATGATATCAAATGAATCGTAAAGGATTGACTCGGCCAGGCTCTTCTTGCCGTCCCGCATGATTGTCTTAATAAATCTTGATACCAACTTGCTGTTATATTTGGAATCAGGAATAACCGTCCGCTCAGGAACTTCTCTTCTTCTCGGCATATGCTACACCACTTTTGCTATGGGTTACTTGAGAAACCATTGAAAATCCCTGTCCCGCCGCAAAGGAACAGGGATCTGCTCTAATTACGATCTTGTCAGTTTTATTTTACCTGCCGGTCTTCAGTCAGTCTGAACACCTCTACTTGGGCTTCTTCGAGCCGTATTTTGACCGGCCTTGTCTACGATCCTCGACTCCAAGGGTATCAAGAGTCCCTCGCACAATATGATACCTGACACCGGGCAGGTCCTTTACTCTTCCACCACGAACCAGAACAACCGAATGCTCCTGAAGATTATGCCCTACGCCAGGTATATATGCTGTAACCTCCACACCTGTTGTCAGCCGCACCCTCGCAACTTTACGCAGTGCGGAATTGGGCTTTTTGGGTGTTGAAGTATACACGCGCGTACACACCCCTCTCTTTTGAGGAGACTGCTTGAGTGCCGGTGTATTGGTTTTCTTCTTTATCTTCTTCCGGCCCTTTCTTACTAACTGGTTAATGGTCGGCATCTTATCCCCTTCTTAACTACAGATTTATAACAAATCTCTTACATTGGCAAAGTTGTGATAGTAAAACAAAGAGCGGATTATTGTCAAGAGTTTTATATGAAATCTAATACATATTTTTAAAATTTTATAAGGACGTATTCGCCCGGTTTTTGTTGTTTCGCATTTCGTGTGTTGCTTTTAATATATGTTGATATATCAATCTGTTAGAGCGCCAAACACTAAGCACCGGCCGGCTTCGCCAAAGTAGCTTGCTACGACTGTTGCATTAACTGCAACAGTTAACTCAGCTCGGCTCAATTTCCACATCCCGATATGTGGCCAAACCGGTTCCCGCAGGAATGATTCTGCCCATTATGACGTTCTCCTTCAGGCCCTGGAGATAATCTTCTTTACCGGCGATACTCGCATCGGTAAGAACCTTGGTCGTCTCCTGGAATGAAGCCGCCGAAATAAAGCTGTCAGTGGATAGCGATGCTTTGGTAATCCCAAGAATAAGAGGTTCGGCAACAGCAGGCTTCTTTCCTTTTTCAATCAAATCCCTGTTGGCTTCCTCAAATCTAACTCTGTCAACCTGTTCTTCCGCAATAAAATTCGTATCTCCGGAATCCATAACTTTCACTCGCCGCATCATTTGCCGAACGATAACTTCGATGTGTTTGTCGTTTATGCGGACGCCCTGCAGGCGATATACCTCCTGAACCTCATCGACAAGATAGCGAGCCAGTGCGATTTCACCTTTGATATTCAATATGTCCTGGGGAACCGCCGCTCCGGCGATAAGCGGTTCACCCGCCCGGATGTAATCACCCTCATAAACGTTGATATGTTTGCCACGGGGAATCAAATATTCCTTCGTTTCACCGACATCTATAGGTGTTACGGTGACTTTTTGTTTTCCTTTCTTGGTAGCTTTTGCAATCGAAACATATCCGTCGATCTGACTTAAGACAGCGGTTTCTTTGGGCTTGCGGACCTCAAAAAGCTCGGCCACCCTTGGGAGCCCCCCGGTAATATCCTTGGTTTTGGTCGTTGCCCTGGGCAGCTTGGCAATAACGTAACCAGCCTTAACTTCATCTTGTTCTTCAACCAGTAAAATTGCATCGATAGGCAGCAAATAACGCGCCCTTCCCGACGACCCCGGCAA
>JABMQM010000539.1 GCA_013203195.1 Desulfobacteraceae bacterium
CATGGCAAAATTAGGAACAGAAAAGAAACCAGCAATAGTACGTGTTCAGAATGAACATAGGGGTGAAGAAATAGCTTCCATATTTGATAAAAATGGATGGGAATTCATTATAGGCATTGAACCGGACAAGCCGGAAGACATCTCGGATCTTGAAAAGTTGCTTAATCCACCCAAAATGCGTATTTACATTGTAAATACGTTGTTGTATATTAATTTTATGCTAACCGAATATGAGTTCCAGGGAATCAAATTCGAGTGGGATAGTCCATAAAGCTGATACCAATTTCCAAAAGCACGGAATTTCCTTCGATACGGCATGCGAGGCTTTCTTTGATCCTTTTGTACAAAGTGCAGACGTCGAGGAAGTTGATGATGAAGAATTTCGCGAGGCAATTATAGGAATGACCGTTGCTTGAAAGCTTTTATATGTTGTTTATATTATTCGAAACGAAGAAAAGTTTCGCATTATTTCGGCAAGACCAGTCACTAAAAGTGAAAGGATAAAATATGAAGAGTATTGATCTTAAAAAGCGTTTAAACCGGGATCGCCCTATGATTTCGGTTACTATTAGAATCCCCAAAGATGTAATTGAAGATCTTAAACGTATTGCCCCTCAACTTGGTTTTTCGGGTTATCAGCCATTGATTCGAGCGTATATTGGGCAGGGATTACGACAGGATTTGGCAAGATTGGAAGGACAGTTGAATGTCGAAAAATTCATCAATAGTCTTCGTAAGCATGGAGTGGATGAAACGACAATTGATGAAGCGATCTCTGAAGCAGGTTAAAAGCGGAAAATCGAACAAAGGCATGGAGATGGACGGGCTATATCCTGCGGTTTAGAAATATACTGGCGTTTTTCAAATGCAGTATTTTTAAAGAATTCCGGAAGTCTTTCAGCATCTAGTATCCCCGACAAATCGGGATTTCCGCTACGCTCCAACAAGCATCCAGTATCCTGCATCCAGTAACCAGCAACTCCGATGAATCGGGATATCCGCTGCGCTACGACAAGCATCCAGTATCAAGAAGAGACGGTCAGAGCAGTCCGTAAGCCGAATTCCGTATCCGTTTCGGGTTACCCCGAAACGACTGACGATCATTCATCTATGGATACCGGTTGCCCGGCACCTCTGGCGACCTACCCGGAAGCTCGAACGGGCCGTTCTCAAACGCTTCTCTATTTGGTCTTGCACCGGGTGGGGTTTACAAAGCTCCCCCGGTCGCCCGGAGGACTGGTGCGCTCTTACCGCACCTTTTCACCCTTACCCTGCACAGTTGTGCAGGGCGGTATACTTTCTGTTGCACTTTCCTTCACGTTGCCGCGACTCCACGTTATGGAGCACCCTGCCCTATGGTGTTCGGACTTTCCTCCAGATCGTTAAATGATCCAGCGATCGTCTGGACTGCTCTGACCGATTTTCAGGATACACGATACAGGATACACGATGCGGGAGTCAATTACCACCCCTAAAAGGAGTGGCTTGATAGTGACCCAGAAAGGCTCTTTTATATCTCTCACAGAGCACACAGAGCCGCAGAGATTTTTTTATCAGAATCCTTGATCCCGGTTAAATGGTCCTTCGAAATTTAACGGGACAGGGATACGGATTCTGATAAAACGCTAAAGGCTGTGTATTCGGTTTGAATGCACGTATTATCGGTTATTGTCTATCATTTAAGTTGCCCTGCCGAGGGCTGATTGTTTTGCCTGATTTCTCCTCTCAAAAAATAAGGCAAAGAAAAAAAGAACCTCTGTGATCTCTGTGGGCTCGAGCGAAGCGGGCGAGAAAACCCTAAATACACTACGCGACCTAAATAGCAAAGCTTGGACCTTCAGCCAAGCAGAGGGTTTAATAGGTTAATCAGAAATCATGTATCTTGGATCATGAATCTTGTATCATCGTTTCAGGAACCTGTTTCATCCCAGTAGAGAATACGATGACAATGGGGGCAGAACATCAAAGCATCGCGGCGATGAAGTTCATTATACATCTGCGGCGGTATATTCATGTTGCATCCATAACATACTGCATTCTTAACCGACGCAACGGCAAGCCCCCCGGCCTGCTGCGACTTGGTTATATTGTACTTTTCCAGCAATTTGGGCTCAATCATGCCGACCATCTCTTCACGGGCCATATCAAGCTCGACAAGTCTCTTCTTTTTCTGCTCCACGTCCTGAGCAATAATCCCTTTTTCGCTTTTTAGTTGCTCAGAAAGCTCTACATGATCTTGTTTTTTATTTGCGATGCTCTTCTCGACTTCATCCAGGCGCTCCAGGCATTCTAACATCTGATCTTCGATTTTAGAATTTTTAGCCTTTTGGTCTTCAATTTCCTTTAACAGCGCTTGATATTCTTTGTTGGTCTTAACAGACCTGAGCTTTACCTTGGTCTTATCTACGCTGGACAAGTTCGTCTGGGCATCAGATTCAAAGTCCCTATATTTTTTTGTCAACTCATCAAAAGATGATTCTTCGTCCGCCAAGGCTTGTTCAAATGCATGGAGCTCATCATCGAGCTTTTCAAGTTTTTTGGAAACCTGACCAAGCTCCGCTTTTATGTTTGATGTTTCTGTTTCGATTTTTTGGACTTTAACCAGTATATAGAGCTGTTCCTTCATATTCTTTTCTCGCATGAAATCATGTTTTTCATTGCCACCAAGACACCAAGACAATCAAGAGTGAGCAGTCATCAGTGAGAAGTGATCAGTAAG
>JABMQM010000540.1 GCA_013203195.1 Desulfobacteraceae bacterium
GATGTGGTTGCAAGGTACAAAAGAATGCAGGGATTTAACGTCCTGCACCCCATGGGATGGGATGCTTTCGGCATGCCGGCTGAAAATGCTGCTATTGCGCACAATTCCCATCCGGCCGACTGGACATATCAAAATATCGACAACATGCGCTTACAGCTGCAACGTATCGGCTATTCCTATGACTGGGGCCGAGAAATTGCTACCTGCAGGCCTGAATACTATCACTGGGAGCAATGGCTTTTTTTGAAAATGTACGAAAAGCAGATGGCCTACAGGAAAGAATCCTATGTGAACTGGTGTGAACCCTGCCAGACAGTGCTGGCCAACGAGCAGGTGGAAGCCGGCATGTGTTGGCGTTGTGGTAAGCCGGTTCGTCAAAAAAAACTCTGGCAGTGGTTTTTCCGGATTACCGACTATGCCGAAGATTTGCTTGAATATTGTGACAAGATTCCCGGATGGCCGGATAAAGTGGTCACCATGCAAAAAAACTGGATCGGAAAGAGCATCGGTGCCGAAATCCGCTTCCCCATCGATAACAGCGATGAATATATATCCGTTTTTACAACCAGGCAAGATACGGTCTGCGGTGCTACTTTCATGTGCCTTGCTCCGGAGCATCCCTTGGTTCTTAAGCTGGCAAATGGAACGGACCGGCAAGCTGAGGTTGAAGAGTTCATCGAGCGTATTGCCATGCAGGACCGTTCTGCCAAAGCGGTTGACGATTATGAAAAAGAAGGTGTTTTTGTGGGCGCTTTCTGCATTAATCCCGTCAACGGCAGGCGTATGCCGGTTTATACCGCCAATTTTGCACTGATGGAGTACGGAACCGGTGCGGTTATGTCCGTACCTGCTCATGATCAGCGGGATTTTGAATTCGCCCAAAAATACGGGTTGGACATAATCGTGGTTGTTAAACCTCATGATGAGGATCTCAATGCGGAGACTATCACCGCAGCTTATGCCGGCGAAGGCGTAATGATCAATTCCGATCAGTTCAATGGTATGGAAAATACCCAGGCCATGGATGATATTGTTACGTATCTGGAGTCAAAGGACCTGGGGAAAAAAACTGTAAATTTCAGGTTAAGGGACTGGGGCATTTCCCGGCAACGTTACTGGGGGGCACCGATCCCCATGATTCATTGCCAAACCTGCGGGGTTGTGCCTGTATCTGAAAAAGACTTGCCGGTACTGCTTCCCGAGGATGCTGCGCTTCTCGAAGGTGGAGGATCACCGCTGCCGATTCTCGATTCTTTTGTAAAAACGACGTGTCCGGTTTGCGGCCGGTCCGATGCGAAAAGAGAAACTGACACAATGGACACGTTTGTGGAATCTTCCTGGTATTTTGAGCGATACTGCAGTCCGCAATGCAGCAGCGGTATGTTTGATAAAAAAGCCGTCGACTACTGGATGCCTGTTGACCAGTATATCGGCGGTGTTGAGCATGCGATTTTGCACCTTCTATATTCGCGGTATTTTACACGCGTTCTGAACGAATTTGAACTGGTCAACTACAAGGAACCTTTTACCCGGCTTTTGACCCAGGGGATGGTTTGTAAAGAGACCATTTCCTGTCCGGACCACGGCTTCCTCTTCCCCGAAGAGGTCAAAGATAGCGGTGCAAGTGCCGTATGCCGGCAGTGCGGACAAAAGGCTATACCGGGGCGAGTTGAAAAGATGTCCAAGTCGAAAAAAAATGTGATCGATCCGAATCTTCTTATAGAAAAGTACGGTGCGGATACCACGAGGCTCTTTTGCCTTTTTGCAGCACCGCCGGAAAGGGATCTGGAATGGAGTGAACAGGGCGTTGAGGGTGGCTATCGCTTTCTGAAGCGTGTTTGGCGCCTGGCCTCAAGCTACATGGAGACTATAAATAACTTAGCCCCTTTTGACGGCAGTCCCGACGAGCTCGAGGGCAAATTTCGGGAGCTGTTTAAAAAGACTCACCAGGCCATAAGAAAAGTGACCAAAGATGTCGAGGAACGGTTCCATTTTAACACTGCCATCAGCGCGGTGATGGAGCTTGTCAACACCATGTACGGCATTGAAACGATCGACAGTAGCCCTCAACAGGCCGGAGTGATGCGGCTTGCCATGGAATCGGTTGTCTTGCTTTTATCGCCTGTTGTGCCGCATTTTGCCGAAGAATTATGGGAAGCCCTGGGCCATGAATCGAGTGTCCTGCTGGCAGCCTGGCCGTCTTACAGGGATGATGCTCTCATCAAAGATGAGCTGTTGATCGTAGTACAGGTAAACGGCAAACTCAGAAGCAGGTTTCACGCAGCTGTTGATACCGATGATAATACGTTAAGGGAAACGGCTCTTGCAGACGAGCGTGTTCAAAAATTCATCAAAGACAAACCGATTAAAAAAGTTATTGTGGTAGCAAAAAAACTGGTTAACATAGTGGTTTAATCCTATAACTAAAAATCACTGATGAGCGCCCTATTGTTTTTTAAAAGAATAAAAATTTGGATTATCCTGGTTTTGTGGGTATTTTTTTCAGCCTGCGGCTACCGGTTTACCGGGAGTGGCGGTTTCCCGGCCGGCATCAAGACGATGAGTATCACCATCTTTGAAAACCGGACCGTTGTGACCGGTCTGGAGAATACTGTTACAAACGATCTTATCTATGAGGTTACCAGGAGCAGAGGAGCCGCTTTAATTAGCAAAGACAAAGCCGAAGCTAACCTTAGCGGGGTCATTGTTTCCACCCAGACCGGAGCAATTTCCCGCAGGGATGTGGGCGCCTCAACTGAAAGAAGGGTGACGGTTACGCTCGATTTGAAATTAACAAACACCAGCGGCATAATAATATGGTCTGCCAATGGTGTTGCGCAAAGCGAAGCCTACCTTGTCGAGGATGATAAGCAGGGTACCGAACAAAACAGGTTAGACGCCATCTCAAAGGCTTCAAAAAGGCTTGCGGAAACAATTTATAATCGGTTGACGGAAGATTTTTAAATGATTTACCTGCAGGAAGCCGAGCCCTGAACGCAAAGCGCAACAAGTTAGGCGCCTTGCGCCGGCTGGTTAAGTTGAGATAGTGTTAACAAGCTTGGTTAGGCGGGAAATTTTGCGAGATGCAGTTTTTGTATGGATCGCACCCTTTTTGGCGGCCTTGTCAATAATAGATTTTGCATCACCAAGTTTTTTTAAAGCTGCCTCGCTTGACTTTTCGCTGACAGCCAACCTCACATTTTTAACAATACTTTTTATTCTGGTCTTCACGGACTTGTTGCGCATACGCTGAATTTCATTTTGGGCAGCACGTTTGATAGCAGATTTATGATTCGCCAAGTTTGTTTTCCCCTTTCAAATTGATTTCAGTAAATTTAAACGCTAAAATTATATAATCAATAACCACATGTCAAGTTTTTTAATCGATTTAAATAGACTGCTTCGTAAAAACTCGAATTCATCACGTTTTAGGTTTTAAGTTTTAGGTAATTAAAATTGATTTATTTAACATATACTTAAAACTTAACACCTAAAACTTAAAACGTTCGTAAAACGTCGTTTTTTGACTTTTTACGAAACCATCAAATACGGATACTGAAAAAAACATTCCATGAGCCCATCATCTTACCAATCGGCTACTGAAAATGAAAGGGTGACAAAAGCTGCGGGGGTTGTTGGTTCAGCAACCTTGTTAAGCCGTATCTTCGGCTTGATAAGAGACATTGTGCTTGCCTGGTTCTTTGGCGCCGGGCTCATTTCAGATGCTTTTTTTGTGGCTTTCAGGATTCCCAACCTATTAAGAAGGCTTTTTGCGGAGGGCTCCCTTAGTATCGCGTTTATTCCTGTCTTTACTGAATATCTTGCTAATCAGGGCAGGGAAGAAGCTTTTAAAATGGCCAGGTCCGCCATAAGACTTCTATCGGTCCTGCTGGCGATTATTGCAGTTGTCGGAATCCTGATAGCTCCTCTGATCATTCGCGTAATTGCTCCGGGATTTTCAGATTCACCGGAGCAGTTTTTACTTACGGTCACCCTGACCCGCATAATGTTCCCGTATATTTTACTCATCAGTCTTGTGGCACTCTCCATGAGCATCCTGAATGTTCTCGGTCATTTTGCCGCACCGGCCCTTGCCCCTGTTCTTTTAAATATCGCCATCATAGGTTCGGTGTTTATAATTTCACCACATATGGCTGATCCGGTGACAGGACTGGCTATCGGAGTCCTCATTGGCGGTTTTTTGCAGCTTGCGCTCCAGATACCGTTTCTTATCAAAAAAGGTTTTTATTTCTGGCAGAAAGCAAAATTTTATCATCCCGGGCTTAAAAAAATTGGCATACTGATGATTCCTGTTATTTTTGGGGCTGCTGTATATCAGATCAGTATTCTGGTCGATACCATTCTGGCATCGTTATTAGCAAAAGGGAGCATTTCATATCTTTATTATGCTGACCGTATAGTTCAGTTTCCCCTGGGCATATTTGCAATAGCCACCGCAACCGCGGTTCTGCCAAGTCTTTCCAGACAGGCAGCCGAAAAGGACCTGCCTGCTTTCAGGGACACCTTTGCCTATGCCATAAAACTCGTCTTTTTTATCATTATTCCTTCAATGGTCGGCCTGATTATTTTAAGGCAGCCTATTGTTGCCCTGCTGTTTAAAAGGGGGGTCTTTGATGCTGAAACCACCCGTTTGACTGCCTACGCACTTTTGTATTATGCTACCGGTCTATGGGCTTTCTCAGCTGTTCGAATAGTCGTTAATGCATTTTATGCTCTTCAAGACACCAAAACACCTGTTCGGATGGCTATTATATCCGTTATTGCTAAAATTGTTTTCAGCGTTATCCTAATGCAATGGCTGGCCCACGGCGGACTTGCGCTTTCTACTGCGCTGGCTTCCATGCTTAATTTCGGCCTTCTCACCTGGGCCTTAAGGAAAAAGCTCGGTGTGCTGGGCTCAAGAGGCATTACGGCGTCAATCTTTAAGACAACAATTTGTTCACTGGTGATGGGTGCAGTGGTCTGGGCTGTAGCCCTTTTTATAATTCCTTCAGAGGGTGCGACGTTAGCCGGCCTGTTTTTCGGACTCATGGGAAGTATATTAACCGGTATTGTGCTATACGGTTTTTTTGCGTTTTTATTCAAAAGCCCGGAACTGGAAAAGATATTGGCATTTTTGTTTCACCGCAAAGCCGCAGTTAGCAGAGACACTTAGGATACGGAGAGTGAATACAAAAAAAAGCGTCTTGCTGGCATTCATAATCCTGGCGATATTTTCACTGCTTCTTTTCATAATTTTCGGTGAAAATGGTCTTGCCGATCTTCATCTGCTGACAATAGAAAGAGACAGCCTGTTGAAACAAAATACAGAACTTGCCAAACAAAACCTGAACTTGTATCGTGAAATTAAACGTTTA
>JABMQM010000541.1 GCA_013203195.1 Desulfobacteraceae bacterium
GGATTGTGCCGCCTGTATCGGTACGCCCAAAATGGTCTCCGTGGGCCAGGATTCCAACATCGAGCTGCTTACATACAGTGAAGTCGAGGAGGTCAGCGGCTTTGTCGGCAATTTCAAGGTCAACGTACACAAAAACGCCCGCTATGTTAAAAATAATTGTACCGGGTGCGGAGATTGCGAACAGGTTTGCCCGGTTGAATTCCCCAATGAATGGGATGTGGGTACCAGGATGCGCAAAGCCATCTACCGGCCATTCCCCCAAGCAGTTCCCATAACATACGCCATTGATAAGATGTCAACGGCTCCCTGTACAACTTCCTGCCCGGCAGGAACCAATGTGCATGGATATGTACAGCTGGTTAGAGTTGGGAAGTATCAGCAGGCCTTAAATCTTATTATGGAACGATTGCCGCTGCCCGGAGTACTGGGAAGGGTATGTCCGCATCCATGTGAAAACGAATGCAGAAGATCTTTGATAGATTCTCCGATTTCCATCAAGAATTTAAAAAGGTTTGCCGCTGACAATGCCAGGCTTGAAGACGTGCCGCTGCCTGAAGTCGAGCAAAGAGATGAAAAGATTGCCGTTATTGGGTCCGGCCCCGCAGGTCTTACTGTAGCATATTACCTGAGGTTGAAAGGATTCAAGGTTACTGTGTATGAGGCCATGGAAAAACCGGGAGGTATGCTCAGAACCGGTATTCCCGATTACAGGCTTCCGCCAAAGATACTTGATCAGGAGATAGACCATATTCTTTCCACGGGAATTGAGCTTGAAACCAATATGGCTCTGGGAGATGATTTTACCCTGGCAAGCCTTAAAGACCAGGGTTTTGATGCCATATTCTTGGGGATCGGCGCCCACTTGCCTATTAAAATGAATATAGAGAACGAAGATATTGACGGCGTCGTGGATGCGATTCCTTTTCTGCGCAAAGTGAATCTTGAAGGCACACAAGAGGCCCAATCAAGGGTGACGGTTATCGGCGGCGGCAATGTTGCCATGGACGCCGCCCGGGCCGCCATACGTTCCGGTGCTGAACACGTCACCGTTATTTATAGAAGAACCGAACACGAAATGCCGGCATATGCAGAAGAGATTGAGGGGGCAAAAGAGGAGGGGGTTGAGTTTTTCCACCTTGCTTCTCCCGTTAAAGCGGTTCAGGAGCAGGGCCGGGTAGTGGGAATCGAATGTATTAAAAATGAGCTGGGACCTGCTGATGAGAGCGGCAGAAGAAGGCCGATTCCGGTTGAAGGCAGCGAGTTTGTGATTGAATGCGATATGATCATACCTGCCATTGGCCAGAGGGCCGAGACTGAACCCATCGTACGAGAAAAAAATATTGATCTTACAGCATGGGGAACATTCAAGGTTGATCATCTCACCATGCAGACATCTGAAGCCGGTGTTTTTGCAGCCGGCGATGCGGTAACAGGGCCTGCAACAGTTATTGAGGCTATTGCTGCCGGCCATAAGGTTGTAAAGGCCATTGAAAGATATCTCAATCAAGAGATGGAAAAATATGATGATGAACGTGAAGAGAAAAAAGCCCCTGTAGAAAAGGATTACGCACCTGTTCCCGAAGATGCGCTTATAGTTGAACGCGCCAAACCCGGGTTCCTTGATGTTAAAGCAAGAGAAAACTCCTTTACAGAAGTGGATCTGGGATTAGATGAGGCATCCGCATTACGTGAGGCTGAAAAATGCATCAACTGCGGTAAATGTTGCCAATGTAAGCTCTGTGAAAGCGTATGCAAACCGGAAGCGATCGACCACGGCATGCAAGCTGAAACAAAAGTTGTTGATGTGGGGTCGATCATTATAGCAACCGGGTATGATCCCCTTGACCCCACTCCGATGGAGCAATACGGATACGGCAAGTATGCCAATGTTTTCACCAATTTTGAATTTGAACGTTTGTCCAACGCCACGGGTCCAACCAGCGGAAAGCTCCTCAAACGGGATCAGGACAACCGTTTAAAGTTCACCGATCCGCCCAAGAGTGTCGCCATACTGCACTGCATCGGCAGCAGGGACATAAATTACCACGAGTACTGTTCACGCACCTGCTGTATGTATGCATTAAAGTATGCTCATCTACTCAAGGAGAAGTGTGGTCATGACACCCAAATTTATAACTTCTACATCGACATGCGTTGTTTTGGTAAAGGATATGAGGAGTTCTTCAAACGGGTGCAGTCTGAAGGCGTTCGAATGATAAGAGGTAAAGCTTCCCAGATAAACGAAGTAGACGGAATGCTGGTGGTGAAAGCAGAGGATACGCTCTCCGGCACTTTACTGGAGGTTCCGGTGGAGATGGCTATCCTGTGTACGGCCATGGAGCCTCGCTCCAATGCAACTGAAGTTGCCCGCAAATTCGGGATAAATGTCGGTGCTGACGGCTTCTTTCAGGAAGAACATCCCAAGCTGGCGCCGGTTTCTACCCCATCCGCCGGGGTTTTCCTCGCCGGAACTTGTCAGGGCCCCAAAGATATTCCGGATACAGTCGCCCAGGCATCCGCGGCGGCCTCCAAATCCCTAGCCCTGGCTACCCGGGGATATGTTGAGATTCCTTCGGCAATTTCATGGATCGATCCGGATGTTTGCGCCGGCTGTCAAACCTGCATTAATCTGTGTGCCTACTCGGCCATCGAATTTGACGAGCGCCGCCAGGTGTCGGTCGTCAACGAGGCGCTTTGCAAAGGGTGCGGGAGTTGTTCGGGCTTTTGTCCGAGCGGCGCGGCCCAGGTAAGGCATTTCAATGAAAAACAGTTGTTCGCAGAACTTGAAGGGGTCTTGGATGCAATCCATGCGGTGGGAATGTAGAAAGAAAGTTCCTAAAGTTTGAAGTGAACTAAAATGAGCTAAAGTTAATGTATGTACCTTTGGCACTATCAATTTTCTAAATCCTAACCTATTGAAAAAAAAATTCACTTAAGGCGCTTCAAACTTCGAAAAAGGAACACCCCCATGGCCCTTTTTGAAACATTGAATTTAGACTATATCGACGCCCAGTACCAGGTGTGGAAAGCCGATCCGAATGCGGTTTCCCGTGACTGGCGATTTTTCTTTGAAGGCTTTGAAATGGCCGGCGCCGGAGAACCCGGCGTGCCGGTGGTCTGTGACGAAGACCAGGCACTTTTACAATCCCGCGTCCAAGCGCTCATCCACCGTTATCGAGATGTGGGACATCTGCTGGCCTGTCTGGACCCGCTGGTGGCGTGCCCTACCGACCACCCCCTGCTGGATCTTCCCGCCTTTGAACTGACCCTTAAAGATCTGGACACAGAATTTTCCGCCCCGGATTTGCTTAAGACCGGGCGGGCAGTGTTGCGGGATATCATCAAAACTCTGAAGGAGACCTACTGCCGCTCTATCGGGGTCGAATTCATGCACTTGCAGGATCCGGCAGAGCGCCGCTGGTTGCAGGATCGCATGGAGCCGGTTCGCAATCGGCCTTCTCTGGACAGCAAAACCAAGATTTACATCTTGGAAAAGATTTGCCGTGCCACCCTTTTTGAGCAATTCTTGCATAAAAAATATTTAGGTCAGACTCGCTTCTCCCTTGAAGGGGCCGAGGCGATCATCGCCATGCTTTATGATTTTGTTCGTTTTGCAGCCGTGCAGGGATGCCGGGAGATTATCATGGGGATGGCTCACCGCGGTCGCATCAATGTTCAGTCCCATATCCTCGGGAAAAGCTACGAAGAAGTTTTCACCGAATTTGAAAGCTGCTTGGATCCGGACAGCCAGTTTGGAGCCGGCGATGTCAAATACCACAACGGTTATATGGGAGACATCAAAACAGACGACGATCATCGGCTGCGCATCATCCTGCTAAATAACCCCAGCCATTTGGAGTCGATCGATCCGGTTGTTCAAGGATTTGCCCGCGCCCGGCTGGACCTGCTGGGTACCGATAATCAGAACCTTATTTTTCCGCTGCTGATCCATGGCGATGCCGCCTTTGCCGGACAGGGAATCGTGGCTGAAACCCTGAACATGAGCCAACTGGCCGGTTACACTACCGGGGGCACCATCCACCTGGTGATCAATAATCAGATCGGCTATACAACACTTCCCGAAGAGGCCCGCAGCACCCGTTATGCCACCGATATGGCAAAAATGCTGATGGTCCCCATCTTTCATGTGCACGGGGAAGACCCTGAAGCTGCGGTTCACGTCATGCGGCTTGCCGCCGAGTACCGGCTGGCGTTTAACAAGGATGTTGTCATCGATGTCATCTGCTACCGCCGATACGGCCACAACGAAGGCGACGAGCCCTACTTTACCCAGCCGCTGATGTACGACCGCATCCGGGAGCGGCCCTCGCTTTACAGCATGTACGCCCGAAAGCTGCTGGAGGAAGGCCGGGTTAAAACCGCTGATATCAAACAGCTCGAAAATACAATCACAGGGGAGCTTGAAGACGCCTTACAGACGGTTCGGCAAAGCGCTTGTTTATTCCCCCAATCCCGATTTTACGAAAACTGGCACGGTTTTCACGGCAATTACTCCCATACGATCGTGAAAACCGGTCTTGCCCGCAAAAAGCTCATCACCCTCGCCCGCAAACTGAATACGGTTCCAAAGGACTTTTCCTTGAACCCCAAACTGGCACGCCTGCTGCAAAAGCGGCTGGCGGCCGTTGAAAAAGGAACCGGGATCGACTGGGCCAATGCCGAAGCTCTGGCTTTTGCCTCCCTGTTGACCGATGGTTTTTCGGTTCGCCTGAGCGGTCAGGACAGCGGCCGCGGCACCTTCAGTCAGCGCCACAGTGTGTTGGTAGATGCCAAAACCGGCCAAGAGTTTACATCGCAAAATGCCCTCGGCAAAAACCAGGCCCCCTTTCTGGTTTACGACAGCATGCTTTCCGAAGCCGGCATTATGGGGTTTGAATACGGCTACTCAATGGCACAGCCCCTGGGGCTTGTGATCTGGGAAGCACAGTTCGGCGATTTTGCCAACAATGCCCAGGCGGTTATCGATCTTTACATCGCCAGCGGTGAATCCAAATGGCAGCGCCTAAGCGGCCTGGTGCTGCTGCTCCCGCACGGCTGGGAAGGACTGGGGCCGGAACACTCCAGTGCCCGGCTGGAGCGTTTTCTCCAGTTGTGTGCTGACGATAATATGCAGGTTTGCAACATGACGACTCCGGCCCAGTATTTCCACCGGCTGCGCCGCCAGGTAAAAAGCGATTTTCGCAAGCCCCTGATTATTATGGCGCCCAAGAGCCTTTTGCGTCATCGGCTGGCGGTTTCCGATCTTGCGGATCTGACCTCGGGCTCATTTCAGGAAGTCCTTGACGATCCCGATGTATTGATAAAACCCGACCGCATCCTTGTTTGCAGCGGAAAGATTTTTTATGAACTGCTGCAAAGACGCCGGGAACTGAAAAAACTTAATATTGCCATTGTGCGCCTAGAACAGTTTTACCCTTTTCCCGCTAAACAACTGAAAACCGCATTTCAAAAATACAAACAGGCCCGGCATTACTGCTGGGTTCAGGAAGAACCTGAAAATATGGGTGCCTGGCATTTTATGCGGCCCCGTCTTGAAAAATTAACCGGAAAGTCGATTGCATATATCGGCCGCAAGGCTGCCGCCAGCCCGGCCACCGGCTTTCCCAACATATATAAACGCGAGCAGGCCGCAATTATTGACGAAGCTGTGGGGCCTTTATCGCAGATGGAAACCAGCTATAGTGCGTCGCATATGAATTGATACTTGACAGAGGGGGTAAAACATGATAATCTATCCATAATTTCAACTCATTCAAAACAGAGAAATGGATAGATTATGGTTTCATGTCGTGGCA